>JAQTPO010000149.1 GCA_028712845.1 Dehalococcoidales bacterium
CTGAATTCTGAAAACAGGCGGAGATTGAAACAACTGACTGAAACTGACGCCGGGTATATCCTGGGAAATCCGACTGATGTATTGACACGTTCTGAGTTGATGAGCGAAGCAACAAAAATTGTGGCTGATGATGAAAACATCGATGCGTTAATATTGCACATCGCTTTTGATACTTGGTCGAATATAGCCGTGGAGGACATAACCAGACCTGCAGTAGAATCGATTCTCAAATTAAAAGATAAGATAAAGAAACCAATAGCTGTGGCTTTAATTTGCCAGGCGAGAGATGAATCCAAAACGCTCGCTTCAGAAGCACAGGATAAACTATCTGAAGCCGGCTTTCCTGTATATCCGTCTATCCAACGAGCAGCGGTGGCAATTAGCAGGTATGTCGATTATTGTGACCGGCACCGGTCTTGAGTAGATAGCTCAGGTTATAAAGTCATACGTACTTGAATATACTTGCCTTCTTGCAAAACTATGATTTTGCGTATAAATCCTATAATTTGATATGCTTAATTTGATATGCTTAAAAAGAAAGGCGCCACTTATGTGCCGCCTTTCTTTTTTTACTTTGGGCTGTGGGTTAATAACCCATCTTTTGCTTCAGAGTTTCATCAATCCATGTGGTCGAAAGTATAGTATCGTATCTACCACAACCGGTGTTGATGTCACCCCAGTAGTTCTTGAGCCATGGCCAGGAATAAGCATAGAAGTAGAAGGTCGGTAGCCAAATATTCCCTGCCTTCTCAATACCGTAGATATTAAGCGCCTTCAGAGCTGCAGTCCGCTCCGCATCATTGGGATTCACGATGGCGGCGTTAAAAGTTGTAGTCCAGTATTCATCGCCCCAGCAGCTGGGATTCCATGCTTGGTCAAAGACAAAATTCTTTCGTAGTCCCTGGATTGGAGTACCGTATCCATTTCTTATGAATAACATGGGCGAATGCTTCTTGGAATTAAAAGCACTAATCCATGAAGCGTAGTCGAGTGTCTGCAATTCCAGTTTCACGCCAACCTGTGCCAGGTCTGCAGAGACTAATGCGCCGATATCGATTTGCATAGCGTCATTTAATACCTGAGCTTTGACTGTGAATCCATCGGGATAACCAGCCTCGGTGAGAAGTGCTTTAGCTCTTGCAGGGTCATAGGTGAACAGGTCTTGCACACCCTGAGGTGCCTTGTCCAGAGGAGTATATAGTGTAGTCCATGAAGGAGGAACAGGATACGCAAAGAGTATGGCATTGCCACCGTAGTATGAATCGAGAATATTCTGTTTGTCCACAGCCATATTTAAAGCCTGGCGCACGCGAATATCATCGAATGGTTTGGTGTCCACCCTCATTGCCACAAACGAACCGGTACTGTTCATATACTTGTAGACACCTAATTCAGGGTTAGTTTTCTTGAGGTTTTCTACATATTTCCAGCTTACTCTCATGTTCAGGTCAACTTTACCGGTGCGTAGTGCTGCCAACTGCATAGATTCATCAGCCATGATGAACATGATCATTTTATCAGCAAAAGGTATTTGATATTCTTTACCGTTTATTTTTTCTTTACCCCAATAGTTCGGGTTTTTTGTATAAGTGTAAGAACTACTGGTGACAACATCTGAAATCATATATGGGCCGGTACCGCAGGCATTGCGCCAATCATTGGCTCCCGCTTTTATCATTTCTTCGGGGAAAGTGCCAGAATAATAGCCCCAACCAATAGCCATTTGCCAGTCAGCGTAAAAGTCACTCATATAGCACACTGCGGTATATTTATCCCTGGCTTCCCAGCGGATAGTACCGCTACCAAAATATCCAGCCGATGCTTTAGGACTGGTTATTCGGGTAGTCTGAGCAAAGACGACATCCTGGGCGACAAGCTCGCGGGCTTGCATAACGCCATTGGTCTTACCTTGCCATTGCACACCTTTTCTGATGTGAAACACAATGGCGAACGGGTTACTTTCCAGTTCCCAGCTCTCAGCTAACTGTCCGATGACAAATTCTGATGCCGTCCAGTCACTATCGTAGACATATTCTTTGGTGCCGCGTGGTCCCTTGTGCAGGTCAGCCGTCAAAAGAGGTTCCATGTAGAATTCACCGAACTGGACGAGATTCCACTGCCAGTCAGCCGGGTTCCATGAGAGGACATCCGTTGTAGGGAAGTTACCCAAAAATTTGAGAGTGCCACCGTATTGTGGCTCGCCTGATGTGGTGGCAGGTGTCGTAGTCGGTGCTGTGGTGGTGGGCGTTGTCGTAGGTGTCGTAGTAGGTGTTGTGGTAGGCGTTGTGGTGGGTGTTGTGGTAGGTGTTGTGGTGGGTGTTGCTTTACCGCAGGATGATAGTACCAAAGAGAGCACTATCAAACCACTCACTACCAGCCAGAAGGCCTTTCTTCTTGTCATTAATTTTTCTCCTTTCTTAATCTTTATTTTCGTTTATATTCAGTTATGATTTCCCATTTACATCTGTAACCTCCTGTTTGCCTGTCTTGACTTTTAGTTACCTTTTGTCTGTTTAACCAATTTCTTATTGATTCGGGCACCGGAATAACTACCCAAACCACCTCTTAGCCTGGGGTCAAGCAGGTCTCTCATTGCGTCGCCGAAGACATTGACCCCATAGACCACAATAGTCAACGCCAGTCCGGGATAGATAGCTAACCATGGAGCGAGGAACATATAGCTCCGTCCCGTACTGCTAAGCATACCTCCCCAGCTTGGTGCTGGTGGCGGTATCCCCAGTCCCAGAAAACTCAGACTTGCTTCAGAAAGTACCACTGCGCCCAACCGTGTCGTGAAGAGAATAATAATAGGCGCCATGATGTTGGGTAAAATGTGATTGTATAGTATGCGAGGACCAGTAGCACCAATTGATTTAGCAGCCGAAATATACATGTTCTCTTTGGCAGAAACAACCGAGCCTCTGATTATACGTGAGCCGGCAATACCGTACTGAAAACCCAGTACAATAATTATCTGCCACATTCCAGCACCTGTAATGGAAACTGCTACCATAAGAATAATCAAACTGGGGAAAGCCATCCACGCGTCAACAAATCTCTGCATCACCATGTCATAGGTACCACCGAAATATCCAGTTGTCAGTCCAACGATGACGGAAATAAAAATGGAAAGTCCCGTAGCCGCAAAGGCAACGATGACGGATAGACGCGCTCCGTAAATGATACGGCTCAAGAAGTCCCTGCCCAGGTTGTCAGTGCCAAGGGGATGTTGTATAGAGGGTTGTTCAAGTGCCTTGCCGGCACGGGTATCATTGTAATCATAAGGCGCAATAGAGTTGGCAAAAATACCTACAATGAGTAAAACAACACAAATGGCTGCCCCAAAAGTACCCAGTGGCTTCTCTTTAATTAGCCTTAATAGAAAATCTGCTAGGGGTCCACGTCTTTTACGTGCTCCAGCAGGCTCTGAAGTTGCTGTGGTCAATTTCCCTCCCTTTACTTATATTGAACCCTGGGGTCAAGGAATCCGTAGCTCAAATCAACTAGAAGGTTAATCACTATAACAGCGACACCCAATACCAGCGCCACACCGGTGATAATAGGATAATCGCGCTGATTAATTGCGTCTAACATTAACATCCCCATTCCGGGCAAACTGAAAATTTGTTCGATGATAACCACACCCCCAACAAGAATCGGCAACTGAAGTCCAATCAAAGTGACAACCGGGATAAGAGCATTTTTCATAGCGTGTCTCATCACTACAACTCTTTCTCTCAGTCCTTTTGCCCATGCAGTCCGGATGTAATCCTGTCTTAGGACCTCAAGCATCATGGTACGCATCATTCTCATTGTCGTTGCCGCCAATGAAAGTCCTAGGACGAACCCCGGCAGGAGAAACATCCCGATATTGCCAAACGGATTTTCCGTAAATTCAATCATTTGCACTGGAGGTGACCAGTTCCACCAGATTGAAGGAAAGATAATAACCATTGTCCCAAGCCAAAAATTGGGGACCGCTAGTCCGAGAATAGCAAAAGTGCGGCTGATATAGTCTCCAACGGTATCTTGCCGGATTGCCGAATAAACTCCGATAGGTATTGCAATAAGGAGTCCGATAATTATGGCAATAATACTAAGCTCAAAAGTTGCGGGGATGCGTGATTTTATCTCTTCAGAGACGCTTGTATTTTTCCAGAGGGAATTGCCAAGGCTGCCTTGCGTGAAAATATTTCCTATCCATCGACCATACTGAACATACACGGGTACATCTAATCCAAGGGCTTTTTCAAGATTTGCCCTGGTTACTTCAGTCTGCCCGATGTCATGAGTGCTGACCATTAAGTCGATAATATCCCCGGGGATAAGACGAATAGAGATAAATACAATGATAGTTACAAGAATAATTGTCGGTATGAG
>JAQTPO010000150.1 GCA_028712845.1 Dehalococcoidales bacterium
GATAATTCTCGTTTCGGTTTACCTGAAATTAAAGTCGGTGTCATACCGGGTGGCGGTGGTATCAGCAGATTGCCACGCTTTATCCCACGGGCTAAAGCCGCTGAAATTCTGCTAATGGGGCAACATATTGACGCCCAGGAAGCATACCGTGTAGGTCTGGTGAATAAGGTCGTACCGCGTGACCAATTGATGTCC
Organism: Dehalococcoidales bacterium; assembly: GCA_028712845.1. The sequence continues at coordinate 196 of JAQTPO010000150.1, forward strand.
ACAGCGATACAGTGGGCAAATATTATCTGCGAGGCAGGTCCTCTACAAACCAGAGCCGTGAAAGAGGTAATGTTACGCGGCTATAACATGCCAATCGAGGAGTCGCTGAACTTGGAAAAAGAGATGGGTACCCGTATTAGAAGCACTGAGGACTTTCTTGAAGGAACAAGAGCATTCGTAGAGAAAAGAAAGCCGAACTGGAAGGGGAAATAACCATTCCAGTTATTTAGAATGAACCAGTGGGGCAGTTCTTTCGAACTGCCCCACTTCAATTAATAAACGGCTCTAGAGAATTATCTTTTGCTCTTTGAGATTAGCAATATCATCCCAATGATAACCGATATCTAAAAGAATTTCTTCGGTATTCTGACCCAGTTCAGGAGCCGGAGTGCCAAGTTTTGCAGGGTTCTGCTTGAATTTTATTGGAGGATTGACTACTTTTACTTTCCCATCTCCGGGTATTTGCAGGTCGGCAAAAAAACCGTTCGCAATTGCCTGCGGGTCATTGATAACCTCAGCAGGCGTTTGAACTTTGCCATAAGTACATTCATTGTCCCGAAAACGGCTTTCCCAGTGAGTCATCTCTCTGGAACTAAAAACACTATCCAGTAAACGCACCAGTTCAGCGCTGTTTTGCATGCGTACATCCATATTGCAGAATTTGGGGTTGTTCAGTAACTCCGGCATCTCGATCGCCTGTAGTAAACTAGCCCAGTACTGGTCGGCTTGAAGCATAGAGAGGCGAAACCAGTGTCCATCTTTGCTAAAGTAATTATTGGAAAGCGGATTGCCCGGATGAAGCCGGTCATTAGGGATAACAGGCAAACCCTTTAAGGCATTTTGAATATCTCCGGCAATCGCCCACACGCCGGTATGATACAAAGAGAACTCTATCTCCTGTCCTTTACCGGTTTTTTCCCGGTGAAAAAGCGCCGCCAGCACGCCAGCAAGGATATGAGCACCCACCATTCTATCCATCAGACCGCCGCGCTGTGCAGGCGGTGGAAAGCCTGGCTCGCCAATCAGATATTGTAAGCCGGAGCGTGCCCACACAGCGGTATAATCATACCCGCGCAGGTCTTTATCCGGTCCGGATGTGCCGAAGGCATTGAGAATGCCATAAATAAGAGCCGGGTTATATTTTTTTAGAGTATCATAATCCATCTTGAGTTTTTTAACGGAACTCAATTTGTAGTTAGTCATGAAAATATCGTATTTTTTAAGGAGTTTGTAAACGATTTCTCTGCCGGCTTCTTGTTTCAAGTCCAAAGCCAGCGACTTTTTATTTCGGTTAAATAGCTGCATACCCCAATCGATTTCAGTTTCGCCTGGTTTAGGTTGATTCGCCGTGCCCACATCTGTTCTTGCCCCTCTAAGGGTATCTCCGGTGAGCGGTTCTATCTTTATTACCTCGGCTCCCCAGTCTGCCATCATACCACCCGCCGCAGGCACAGCCACAACCTGCCCCATATCAAGTACCTTTACGCCTTCAAGTAAACCTGTCATTTCTTTCCTTTTCTGAATTTTGATATCGGCTATATATAAAAAATAGTAACCTTATGCGATATGAGCCGTCAAGTAAACCAATAGCTCTGCCATCAGTATTTGCCTGTTGCGGAATTATCGAAGCAGCTTACGATTCGTCAAAACATAAGTCCATATGTTAGAATCAAATTTATTAGCTTACTCTTTCCATTTGATAAGCTGCAAAAGGAAACAGCCTTAATGCAAAATACCGAAAATCGAGCACGCCGGAATGCCATTCTTCTGGTAACGATGATAGCCTCGTTCCTCACCCCTTTTATGGCATCTGCCGTGAACATAGCGCTTCCGTCTATCGGAAAAGAATTTAACCTTAACGTAATTGCGTTAAGCTGGGTCACTACGGCATATCTGCTCACTTCTGCGTCATTGTTGATTCCGTTCGGAAGGCTCGCCGATATTTACGGCAGAAAGAAAATATTTACAATGGGAATGATAGTATTCACGATTGGCTCCATCCTTACGCCAATGTCAAATTCCGGCATTATGATTCTCATTTCACGAGGCATCCAGGGGGTTGGCGGCGCCGCTATTTTCTCTACTGCGATGGCGATATTGACCTCCGAATTTTCAAACGAAGAACGAGGGAAGATACTAGGCATCAATATCGCTACCGTTTATATCGGACTTTCCATGGGGCCTTTTCTGGGTGGGTTACTGACACAATATATGGGCTGGAGGAGCATTTTTATTATCACTTCCGTCCTTAATGTAATCGTTATTTTTATCGCTTTCTGGAAACTCAAAGGGGAATCGGGAGGGATAGTAAAAGATAAATTCGACATCGTGGGTTCTATTGTGTACAGCATAGCACTGATTCTGATAATGTATGGCGTCACGCTTCTGCCGGGAACAAATGCCATTGGGTTAATCATCGGTGGTATAATCATTGGAATAGTCTTTGTATGGTGGGAATCCAGAGCACCGAAACCTCTCTTAGACATGGGCTTATTCAGACATAATAGAGCATTCGCATTTTCTAACCTTGCCGCTCTAATCAATTACAGCGGAACATACGTAGTGGCTTTCTTATTAAGCATATACCTGCAATATGTCGGTGGTTATAATTCTAAAACAGCCGGCTTAATTATGGTTACCAGCCCTGCCGTTCAGGCAATCTTTTCACCAATCACCGGGCGGCTTTCAGACCATATCGAGCCGAGAGTCCTCTCCTCTTCCGGTATGGCAATCTCCGCCGCCGGAATCGGGTATCTGGCTTTCATCAATCAGGATACGCCGGTCGGACTGATAATAGGTTGTTTAGCGCTTCTTGGCTTTGGCTTTTCTCTTTTCTCCTCCCCGAATACCAATGCCGTGATGAGTTCAGTTGACCGACAGTCTTATGGAGTTGCATCGGCAACAGTATCCACTATGCGTCAAATAGGCATGATGCTCAGTATGGGCATTACTACCATCGTATTTAATCTGGTAATCGGTCAGGTAGAGATTACCCCGGAATATTATCCGGCTTTAACAAAAAGCGCACATATTATTTTTGGGATTTGCGGAGCCTTGTGTCTTGTGGGTATATACCCTTCTCTAGCCAGAGGTAATATACGCGAAAATACCGCAAAAACCCCCAGCGGTAATCCAACAAAATAGAACGATGCGCCAGTGTTAGTTATTCCACGTGAATTTCATGAGTGCCAAACTCATCAGGCTTAAGTCCGGCTATCGAGCCACCGGCTTTTCAACTGTCCACAACCAGCTTCAATATCAGCACCACGGGAAACTCGGAGCATGGTCCTGATACCACCGGTAATCAGCTTTTTCTGAAATGCAAGCGCTGTCTCATGTGAAGATGGTTGAAAGGCATTTGAAGGTATGGGATTGCCGAGAATCAGGTTGATTGAGCACTTAAGGCTATCCAACAGACGTGCGAGCTCATCAGCGTCCTTTACTGAATCATTTACCCCATCGAAAAGAGCGTATTCAATAAATATGTTCCGGCCTGTTTTGCCAGTGTATTCTTTACAGACTGAAATCAGTTGTTCTAACGGATATCTTCTATTGATGGGAACCAGACGGTTACGCAGCTCGTCATTGGCGGCGTGCAGGGAGACCGCAAGCTGAAACTGTAAATCTTCTCCCGCAAGCTGGCGTATTTGCGGTACGAGACCTGAGGTCGATAGAGTTACCTGATGAAACCCCAGCCCCATCCCTTTCGGCGAGTTAAGCATGGCGATAGCCTGCCGGACATTATCATAATTAGCCAGAGGCTCACCCATCCCCATGAATACGACATTGGTCAACCATGCTCGGCTTTTCCCATTCACCGACTCCGTCATCTCCCCGCGAAAACGGCGCACGAAAAACAGGATTTGATGGATTATTTCGCCAATACTCAGGTTACGTTCAAACCCCTGTTGACCGGTCGCACAAAAATGACAGCCGACGGAGCAACCCACCTGGCTGGAGACACATACAGTGCGTCTCTCACGTCCAGTACTTGAATTTCGAAAGAACATCAGGGCGGACTCAATGGTCTTATTGTCTTCCAGCCGGAAAAGGATCTTCCGGGTTTGAGCGTCAGCCGAGACCATTTCTTCTAATGGTTCCAAGATGCCCATACTGGCATATTTCACAAGTTTCTGCTTTAAGGAAGGATTCAAGCCTGTCATTTCTTCA
>JAQTPO010000151.1 GCA_028712845.1 Dehalococcoidales bacterium
TTGCACCGTTTCTATGTGAGGTGTTAGAATGCAGTCAATATGGACTACATGGAAAGGGCAATCTCTCTGGCAAAGCTGGCACTGGGTCAGGTTAGTCCTAACCCGGCGGTTGGTGCTGTAATCGTTAAAGATGATGAGGTGGTCGGGCAAGGATATACTCAGCCACCAGGCTCAGCGCATGCGGAAGTGATAGCACTGGAACAAGCCGGTGACAGAGCAAACGGCGCTGTGATGTATGTAACGCTCGAGCCGTGCTGTCATTATGGGCGAACGCCTCCGTGTACGCAGGCTATCATCATTGCGGCTGGCATTAAAGAAGTCCATGCAGCGATGATTGACCCGAATCCTATCGTTCTTGGTAATGGCTTAAAGGAGCTTGAAAAAGCGGGTATCAAGATATTTCTCGGCGAGCACGCTGAGGAAGCACGTGAAATTATCGAAGCTTATATCAAGTTCATCACTACGGGGAAACCGTTTGTTACTGTCAAATTTGCGATGAGCCTGGATGGTAAGATCGCTACCAGGAGCGGCGATTCAAAGTGGATTAGCGGTGACGAATCCCGCCGGTTTGTTCATAACCTGCGCTATACTACCGATGCCATAATGGTTGGTGTAAATACTGTTATAGCAGATGATCCAAAATTAACTTCACGATACAACTATCGGGGTGGTACCGCCAAAAAGCAACCCCTGCGGGTAATTACCGATGCCACCGGACGGACACCGGTGACAGCCAGAGTTTTTAATGTACCCGGCAAGGCTTTATTGGCATTGGGCGGCAAGGTAAGTCTGTCTCAAAAGGAAGCCTATGTTAAGTTGGGCGCAGAGGTATTGGAATTGCCTGCGAAAAGAGGATTGGTTAGTCTGGAAGAATTGCTGGTCGAGTTAGGGAAAAAACAGTTGACCAGTGTTCTTGTCGAGGGGGGAGCTTCTTTGCTTGGTTCTTTCTTTGACCGTGGGCTTGTAGATAAAGTGATGGTCTTCATTGCTCCTATCATTATCGGTGGAGATAAAGCCAGAACGGCAATCGGTGGCAAAGGCGTTGATAAAGTAGTAAACTCATTAAAACTGGAACGTGTGAAATCCAAGCGGTTTGATGCAGACCTGATGATTACCGGTTATATCGGGGGACGATAGTTGTTTACGGGCATTGTCGAGGAATTGGGTAAAATAACCCTGATTCAACCGAATAAGTTGGCGGTAAAGGCAACCAGAGTACTGGAAGGGACGGAACTCGGTAGCAGTATTGCTGTCAATGGTGTTTGCCTGACAGTGACTGCTTTTAGCACCGGCTCTTTCTCCGTAGATGTGATGCCGGAGACACTGAGACGGACTAATCTCAATCTCCTGAAAGCCGGTGATGAGGTTAATCTGGAACGCCCGATGATTATGGGCGGTCGGTTAGGCGGTCATCTGGTACAGGGACACATCGATGATACCTGCAAGGTAATTTCCATCAGGCATGAACAAGAAGCTATCTTGATGCATTTTGCTGTGCCGCATAGACTGATGCGCTATCTTGCAGTGAAGGGTTTTATTGCGGTAGATGGTCTCAGTTTAACGGTGCTTGAACTGGGCGAGGACTCCTTTACCGTCTCGTTAGTTGCTTTTACGCAACAGCACACTACAATGGGGAAACGGAAGGTGGGCGATATCGTCAATGTAGAGGTGGATATTATTGCCAAGTATGTAGAATCGCTCACCAGGACTTCCGGCGATGGGGTCACATTCGATTTTTTGAAGGAGCATGGTTTCATTACGAATTGATTCAATGCTCTATTCAAGATACTGGAGTTAGAATATGGTATTAGCGGGAATTACGGAAGTTATCAAAGATGTAAAAGAAGGCAAGTTCATCATTCTGGTTGATGATGAGGACCGGGAAAACGAGGGCGACCTGATTATGGCCGCTGAGAAAGTGACACCGGAAACAATTAATTTCATGGCGAAGAATGCCCGCGGTCTTATTTGCATGCCTATCATCGGGTCGCGGCTTGAAGAACTGCGTATTCCGATGATGGTCGGAGAAAACACAGCGCGGCACGGCACGGCTTTTACAGTATCGGTAGATGCAAAAATCCGTGGGGCTACTACCGGTATTTCTGCGTATGATAGAGCAGTTACCGTTAAAGCAATGATTGATCCGTCAGTTAAACCGGAAGACTTGGGGAAACCCGGACACATCTTTCCTCTCCGCGCACGAGATGGCGGCGTGCTGGTGCGGGCGGGACACACCGAAGCAACGGTCGACCTTGCCCGGTTATCAGGTTTGTATCCTGCCGGCGTCCTTTGTGAGATTATGAACGAGGACGGCACAATGGCGCGTCTGCCTCAACTTGAGATTCTAGCAGAGAAGCTTAAGCTTAAGATTGCCAGTATTGCCGATCTTATTGCATATCGCCGCCATCACGAAAAGCTAATTCACAGGGTTGCAGAGACAGTACTACCGACCAAGTACGGCGAGTTTAAAGCCATTGCTTACAAAAGCGATATAGATGCGGATGAACATCTGGCGCTGGTGATGGGTGAACCAAGGAATGACGAACCTGTGCTGGTCCGCGTTCATAGCGAGTGTCTCACCGGCGATGTTTTTGGCAGTCTCCGTTGTGATTGTGGAGAGCAACTTAATATGGCAATGGATATGATTGCTAAGGAAGGCAGAGGAGTAATTCTCTATATGCGGCAGGAAGGGCGGGGTATCGGGTTGCATAACAAGATAAAAGCCTATGCTTTACAGGATAAAGGTCTGGATACCGTAGAGGCTAATGTAAAGCTCGGTTTTGCAGCTGACCTCCGCGATTACGGCATTGGGGCACAGATTCTGGCGGACCTAGGGCTGCACCGGATACGCTTCCTGACAAATAATCCTAAAAAAATTATCGGGCTTGAAAGTTACGGATTGGAAGTAGCTGAACAGGTTCCGATTGTTTGTACGCCGAATCCTTACAATATTCATTATCTGGAGACCAAAGAGAAAAAGATGGGGCACCAGTTAGGTATTGCAAACAACGGTAAGAATAAGGAATAATGAACAATAATCAATTGACAATGTGCAAATGTTTGATAGTTGATGCTTGAAATATGCAGGAGGATACAATGAGCAAAGTTTTTGAAGGCATGTTACAGGGGAAAGGGTTAAAATTCGCAGTGGTTATATCGCGGTTTAACGAATTCATTACAGGGAAATTACTAGAAGGGGCACAGGATGCTCTCAAGCGTCACGGTGTCAATGATGTGGATATTGATATTGCATGGTGTCCCGGTTCGTTCGAGATTCCACTGGTTGCCAAAAAACTGGCAGATACAAAAAAGTACGATGCTATCGTCTGTCTTGGGGCGGTCATCCGCGGCGCCACCCCGCATTTCGAATATGTCGCTAATGAAGTTTCTAAAGGCATTGCCAAGGTCGGGCTCGATGCCGGAATCCCTATCGCCTATGGCATTGTGACGGCTGATAATCTGGAACAGGCAATTGAACGTGCGGGCACCAAGGCAGGTAATCGTGGCTTCGATGCCGCAGTGAATGCGCTGGAGATGGCTAACCTGCTCAAGGGCATACGGTAGTATCTAGGCGGTTACTTTGTAAACGGTGTCGCCTTTCCGGGCGCGGTCGGTTAGTTTAATGCCGATAGCATCACCTGCTTCGGCTTCGCTGATGTTGGCGTTGTCGATTTGCATCGACTGGACTGTCATCGTAAGGTCAGTGGTATGTCCCTTGATGTGAATCGTGTCTCCCACCTTCAAGGGCGCTGACAGTTTGATACCGGCTACTACCGGACGGGCAAAGAAATCACTGACTGTGCCAATAACTAATTCTGCCATTTCTGCGCCTCCTTCCCGTTTTGTCTAACCAGTATATGCCAACTTCGTAGCCGAATCAAGACCCCACCCGGTTTTTTATTCTCAGGTTACGGTCGAGCCAGCTTACGGCAAAGAGCAATAACACACTGACTAGAAGCGCCCCTAAATCAAGATATTTGATGTTTTGTATCTGACTGACCAGTGCGGTGATGCCTCCGCCGATAATCGCCGTCAGAGCGCCGGTAGCAGTAATTTTGAGCTTGTCCTTGAAATAACCGGCAATCACTACCGGAATCAACCCCGCTGTATAAATCGTATAGGCGAACATCAGGGAGCTTATCACCCCTTTCAGTAATAGTGCCACTGCCAGAGCCACCATTCCCAGGATGACAATCCCCCATCTCGATATTAAAAGCAGGTTGTTTTCATTTAGCGATGGTTTGAATTTTTGAATGACATCCACTGTCAATATGGTGCTGACGCTGAGCAAACAGGTAACTGCCGAAGACATTACTGCGCTGAGCAAGGCAGCGAGAACCAGACCATCCAGCACCG
>JAQTPO010000152.1 GCA_028712845.1 Dehalococcoidales bacterium
CGGAAAATCCATTATCCTATCGTATGCTAATGACCCGGAGACAATAATCTTTTTCTTCATAATCCCTCAAAACACTTTCAGGTTCACTGGAGAACCTCATTTTCAATTATCCAGGACGGACTATTGCAGTTGTTTCCGAACGGACTTTATCAAATTATACACTCAATGCTGCAACTCTATCAAAACGGAACATGACGAAAACCAAGATATTCCCGATGATTTCAGATAACAAACCCAGCATAAGCGATAAACTATACCAGTTTTCAGGAACCCCCTCGGTTAAGAGAGGCTTTTTTATTGACCAATTTTATTTTAGTTTGACAGTTTGGCACTAACAAGCCGGTTAAAACTAACCTTAGCTTCTGCCGCTTCTATTAAAAGCTTTCTATGGACATCCGGAGGGACACGAACTGTAAATTTCCCTGAATAGCTTCGGGTAGCTAAAGGCTGGGGAATTTCCTCACCTGTAGAAGTCATATCCTGTATAACCTGTTTGACAGTATCCCGGATACCTGATAAAGCTGCTTCCGGGTTGCCTGCCAACCAACTAAGGCTAGGGAACTCAGCACACAGGCCGATATATTCGCCGTCCTCTTCAGACCACATAACCCGATATGTATATTTGTCCATCTCTAATCTCCTAACTTCTCGATTGCTTTCAAAACCTGTCTGACTTGATATGCCTTTCCTTTACCGTTGTCATCCTGAATGTTTATTCTAGGATCGCCTTGCCATGGGGTCTTGTAAATTCGATGACTACCCTTAAAGCGAGCTGGACCGAAATAATAATCGCAGACTTTACAGAGATCTTTAAAACTCACATCTGTAGGAGTTTCCTTCATCTGTTCGATTATTTTCTCTATTGCCTTCACAGTAAAATAGTATCACTAATGCCACCACTATGTCAAGTGAAATGAGGCTAATTTACAGAAATCTGTTTCCTTTCAACGGCGGGCACCAACGCATTCAGCCTCTCTTAATCGGAAGGCTTTTTGTTTTTCACGAGAATACATGATTGCCTGGGATATTCTCTCAACTCTATCAAAACTGAACATCATGAAAATTAGGATATTACTTAGGACTTCAGATAACAAACCCGAATTAAAGCTGAAAATATGTTACAATGTTTGAAAATCAGGAACATTATTATTGATACTACCGCCGGCAAGGCAGAAAGACTGTCGGTTACAACGATTGATAAGAGATAGCGATGAAGATTGACCTGCATATTCATACCAGCACCGGCTCGGATGGCGCTCTACCCGTCGAAGAGGTTATAAAAGAAGCCAAAAGGCGTAATATCGGCTTTATGGCTATCACCGACCACGACTCGCTGGTAGCTCAGGAAAATGCAATTGCAATCGCTAAAGAAAATGACATTTCTTATGTCACCGGTGTGGAATTGAATGTCACCTTCCGGCTGGCGCAGGGGAAACAAGTTTCTCTAGACTTTCTCGGATATAATTTTGACATTAATAACAAAGCCCTGATTGCAAAGCTCCAGTTGATGCGCGAGCACCGTGAGAAACGGGCGCGCGAAATTCTGGAAAAAATAAATGTCGAATTTAAGAAAGAAAGCATAGCCCGCTTCACGGAACGGGATATGCAAAACATTCGTGATAGCGTCGATGGCGCTTTTGGACGTCCGCATATTGCCGCCTACATGATAAAGAAGGGCATTGTCGGAGATACACAGGAAGCATTCGATAGATATCTGGTAAAGTGTGATGTCCCCAAGTATCCGCTCTCTCTCCCTGAGGCATCCCAGCTTATTCGTAATGCTGGGGGAGTTTTAGTGCTTGCTCATGGCAATGACCCGGGCGGCACTTCACTGGCGATGATAACAAGGGATTTAGCGCAACAAACGCTTATAATTGAAGGAAATATGTTAAAATATATAAACGGCTTGGAGTGCTGGCATCCCAGACATGATAGTGCCACAATCGCTCATTATATTAAGTTTGCTAAGGAATATAATCTAATAGTGACAGGTGGCAGCGATTGCCATCAGAAGCCGATTATTATGGGCACAGTGGCAGTACCGAAAGAGGTTGCCGTCCAGTTCCATAAGAAGAATTAAGGGGCGTACTGAAAAAACATTCGGTTTACATTACCCTCAATTGTCATTGCGAGCAAAGCACGGCAATCGCTGGGAGGGGCAATTCAGTGTGAGGTATATCCCCACCCTGAGATTGCTTCGTCATCTTTCGGCTGAATGATTGCGAAGCAATGGCTACTTTGTAATTAAGGAGTAAATATGGCAAGTAAGAAAAACTATGATGTAAAAGACCCCTCGCTGGCTGAGGCAGGGAGAAACCGGATTGAGTGGGCAGGGCGGGAAATGCCTGTCATCAAGCTTATCACCGAGCGCTTTAAGAAAGAGAAACCGCTCAAGGGCATTCGCATTGCCGCTTGTCTTCATATTACTACCGAAACTGCTAATCTGGCGCTAGCCTTGAAAGCCGGCGGTGCGGATGCTATTTTTTGCGCCTCCAACCCTCTCAGTACGCAGGATGATGTCGCCGCCGCCCTAGTGGAATACGATATTCCTGCCAATGCCATCAAAGGTGAGAACGGCGATACCTATTACAAACATATCAGCACCGCCCTTGACCATAAGCCGCAAATCACCTGCGACGATGGCGCCGATTTAGTTTCCACTATACACACCAAGCGTAAAGCTCTCATCGGCAATATCATCGGCGGGACGGAAGAAACGACCACCGGCGTTATCCGCCTGCGCAGTATGACAAAAGATAAAGCATTGAAATATCCCATCATTGCCGTTAACGATGCTGAGACTAAATACTTGTTCGATAACAGGTATGGTACCGGTCAAAGCACTATGGATGGCATCACCCGTGCCACGAACATTCTCTGGGCAAGCAAGATTGTCGTGCTCTGTGGTTACGGCTGGTGCGGACATGGTTTCGGAATGAGAGCCAAGGCTATGGGCGCGCGCGTCGTGGTCACCGAAGTGAAGCCGGTACGAGCACTGGAAGCGGTGATGGATGGTTTTGAAGTAATGCCTATTGCAGAAGCGGCAAAACTGGGCGATGTATTCGTGACTATCACCGGCGATAAGAATGTAATCGATAAACAACACTTCGAAAAAATGAAAGACGGCGCTATTATGGCTAACAGCGGGCACTTCAATGTTGAAATCAATATCCCGGTGCTGGAAAGCATCTCCAAAAAGAAAGAGACCATCCGACCTTTTGTCGAGCAATATTCCCTGAAGAATGGCAAGAAATTGTTCCTGCTCGGAGAAGGCAGACTCATTAATCTCGCCGCCGCCGAGGGGCATCCCGCCAGCGTGATGGATATGAGTTTCGCCAACCAGGCGCTCTGTATGGAATACCTGGTAAAGAACCAGGGCAAACTGGAGAAGAAGGTTTACAGTGTTCCCGAAGAGATCGATAAAAAGGTCGCCCGTTTGAAACTCGACTCAATGGGGATTAAAATAGATACTTTAACGCCTGAACAGCAAGAATATCTGAATAGCTGGCAGGAAGGCACTTAAAGAAGGAGACAAAAAAGAATGGCAAATAGTTTTTCAGAGTCACCCAGATACCTGCTCACCTCGGAATCAGTTACAGAAGGGCATCCTGATAAAGTATGCGACCAGATATCAGATGCTATCCTTGACGAAATAATGGAACATGACCCTATGGGAAGGGTTGCCTGCGAAACAGCCGTCACTACCGGGCTGGTGGTAGTGCTTGGTGAAATTACCACCAAGTGTTATGTTGATGTTCCGAAAATTGTCAGGGAAGTTGTCAAGAGCATTGGCTATACCGACCCGCGTTATAATTTTGATTATCAATCATGCGGTATTATGGTCGGTATTAAAGAGCAGTCCCCGGATATTTCTCAGGGTGTGAGCAAGGCTCTGGAGGCACGCGGGAAAAAGAAGGTTGACGAGCTGGATAAAGAAGGCGCCGGCGACCAGGGGATGATGTACGGCTTTGCCTGCAACGAGACCAAAGAACTGATGCCGCTACCGATTGCGTTGTCCCACAAACTGTGCCTGCGGTTAGCAGAAGTCCGCAAGAAGAAGATTCTTTCCTACCTCAGACCGGATGGCAAGTCACAGGTCACCGTAGAGTACAGCAAAGGTAAACCGAAGCGGGTTACCAGCGTCGTTATTGCGGCGCAGCATGATGAAGATATCAGCAGCGAACAAATCCAAAAAGATATTATCGAAAAAGTAATCAAGAAGGTCGTCCCTGCAAATTTGATGGATAAAGAGACTCAATTCTATGTTAATGGCACGGGGCGCTTCGTCATCGGTGGGCCGGCATCG
>JAQTPO010000025.1 GCA_028712845.1 Dehalococcoidales bacterium
TCCTACCAAAGCAACAATCATTCCCATACACCGTTTCATCAATTCCTCCTTGCTTGTCTATTAACTACATAGGCAAGCATACCTAGACTTGCTAGGTATAATAAAACAAAAAGCACATCCTGTCAACAAACATTTTCTCAGGAATAGAATGCCCTGATACTCTAAACATCGTGTGAGGGCGCCATCGCAGTGGGAGAGCTGGGCATCATATAAATGAGAGGAATACTGGCAACCAGAATTAACGCTAGCCCAAAGAGAACCACTCTAAAACCCAATACCATGCTGCCAAAATAATGTAATAACAGGGTGGTTATGCTGATACTCAAGGCGCCGCCCGTCTGACGGAACATACCTCTTACTCCGGTAATCGTGGAAACTCTATCGGGCATCAGGTCGATGCAGGCATTATTCGCCGCCGGGTTGATTATTCCCATACCCACACCCATCAATAGCATAAAGACCATCATCAACGTCATGGAGTTTAAACGAATGCCCCCTATGTTTATGCCCTGAAATTCAAAGGCGAGCAGACTGAGGACACATACAACTATGACTGTGCCAATTAACATTGGCATACGATAACCCCACCTTTTTAAGGATGTGCTGGTTAAAACTGATGCAGCTATCATACCTATCGACCTGGGAGTCAGAATGAGTCCGCTTTCAAGAGTCGTCATATTTAATATCGATACGGCATAAAGAGGCACGAATGACATCACGCCAAATACGCAAACGCCGAACAAAAAATTGAAAACATTTGCCGCTAAGAAAGGCTTTTCTCTGAGCATCTGTAAGTCAATAATAGGATTAATGACTCTTTTTTCATGTCTCAAAAAGGCTATAATAAATACAACCGCCAGGACAAACAATATTACAGACATGATCCAAGATGTTGCTTTATCTGTATTTCCGAGTTCCCCCAGTGCAATCATCAAAGCACAAAGCGCACCTGAGAAATAACCGGCTCCCAACATGTCCATTTTGCCGCCTTCGGCTTTTTCCGACTTTAATGTAAAAATCGAAATTATCAGGACGATGATGCCAAATGGAACATTGAACCAGAATATGGATTCCCATCCGAAAGCATGCGTCATCCATCCGCCAAGATTAGGACCGATAATCTGACCGATAGGGAAAATGCTGGAAAACAGTCCTATCGCCTGCTGTCGGGACTTCGGAAACTGTTCAGCGACAATCCCCGATGCTATAGGCAGAAAACCGCCACCGCCCAGAGCTTGAACCAGCCTGGCGAAAATAAGAAGCTGGATATTGGGAGCAATAGCGCAGAAGAATGAGCCTGCTGTGAACATGGTTACGGAAATAAGGAATAAACGCTTTCCTCCAAAAATATCAGCCGCCTTCCCGCACAACGGCATGGCAGCAGTAGCCGTTAACTGGTAAATGCTTAAAACCCATCCTGCCAGAATCAAGGAGGTATCCAAGGACGATATTATATTAGGAAACGCAACAGAAACCGCTGAGCCGCTAATTGACGCTAGCAGTAACACAAGACCGACAGTAGCAAAAATGAAGTACCTGGACATACTAATACTTTTAGTTTACTCTTGCCCGGTTATTGAAGTAAAATACGATTCGCTCATACTCTTTATGTAAGACGGACAAGTTATCCCATTTTAAGAACCGGTATATTTTTACCCTACCGTCTATTAATGTTATAATCTTGATTGCGCCTAATAAAATGAGAGCGTTGAGGAATTGTTGTGATGGAAACTACTTCCCTTTCAATAACAGATTTACAGGGTATCGCTAAAATATTAAGGCGGAATATCGTTACCATGATTAACAAGGCAGGCAGCGGACATCCCGGCGGCTCGCTTTCTGCGGTGGAAATTCTCACTACCCTGTATTTCAAGATAATGCAGCACAAGCCTGCTGACCCGCGATGGTCAGACCGCGACCGTTTTATATTGAGTAAGGGACATGCCGCGCCGGTACTTTATGCCACACTGGCAGAATGCAGTTACTTCCCCATGGAAGAACTTGCCACTCTCAGAAAATTCGGCAGCCGACTGCAGGGACATACTGATTGCGACTATACCCCGGGAGTAGAGATGTCCGCCGGCTCACTGGGACAGGGGCTTTCATTTTCCATCGGCATCGCGCTGGCAGGACGATTAAATAAACAAAACTACCGTGTCTATACTCTGCTCGGTGACGGCGAGTGTGCCGAAGGTCAGGTCTGGGAAGCCGCTATGGCAGCACCCCATTTCAAAATCGATAATCTGACTGCCATTGTGGACAGGAATGGCATACAAAGTGATGGCTGGACAAAAGATATTATGAATTCTGAGCCGCTGGTTGAGAAGTTTAAAGCTTTCGGCTGGCATGTTATCGATGTCGATGGGCATGATTTCAACCAGTTGATTAAAGCCTTCGAGCAGGCAAAAACCATCAAAGGCAAACCCACCGCTATCATCGCCCGCACTGTAAAGGGTAAGGGTGTCAGTTTTATGGAGAACAACGCCGATTTTCACGGCAAAGCTCCTAATGCCGCCCAACTAGAACAAGCATTGAAGGAGCTAGCCTAAATGGTAGAAATTGCATCTCTCCGTCAAGCTTATGGCAAAACCTTATTAGAACTGGGAAAGATAAACCCCGATATTGTAGCGCTGGATGCCGACCTATCTCATTCCACAATGACCTATCACTTCGGCAATCAGTTCCCGGAGCGCTTTTTCAACTGCGGTATCGCTGAGCAAAATATGATAAGCATTGCCGCCGGCATGGCATCATCCGGTAAGATACCCTTCGCCAGCACTTTCGCTGTGTTTGCGCCGGGAAGATGTTTCGACCAGATTCGGGTCTCGGTGGCACAACCCCACCTGAATGTGAAAATCGTTGCCACGCACAGCGGGCTTACCGTTGGCGAGGATGGCGCCTCTCATCAGGCAATTGAAGACTTGAGTCTAATGTGTTCACTGCCGGGTTTTACGGTGATTGTACCGGCAGATGCTGTAGAAACAATGCAGGCAGTAAAAACAGCGGCTGAATTTAAAGGACCTTGTTATATCAGATTATGTCGCCCGGAATCTATTGTTGTCTATGATGAAAATTATCGGTTCAAGCTGGGAAAAGCGAATGTATTGAGAACCGGCTCGGATGTTACCATCATCACTATGGGATTGATAGTAGCCCAATCGATTGAAGCCGCCGACAACCTAAAGCGCGAAGGTATTAACTGCCGGGTGCTGAATATGTCCACTCTGAAACCCATCGATGAGACATCTATCATTCAAGCCGCAAATGAAACCGGCGCCATTGTCACGGCTGAAGAGCACCTGGAACACGGTGGACTCGGCAGCATCGTCTCTCAGATAGTAGTTAAAAGTCACCCCGTACCGATGGAATTTGTGGCAATCAAAGATACCTACGCCAAATCCGGAAAACCTGCGGAACTACTGGAGAAATACGGTTTGACGGCAAAAGGTATAGAGCAGGCGGTCAGGACCGTACTCAAGCGGAAAAGCAGCTAGGCACTCCCTGTGCCAATCGGTTTCCTTACATGACGGGCGCGGAAGTAGTGGGTAATCGCCACCAGAATCGGCAGGGCAATTCCATACACTATCCAGATACCGGGTATGTGTTGCCACCAGCCCACCAGCGGCAGAGAGATAAATAACACGGCACTGGTCAAAATCACATTCTTTTTAATCAGCAGGACGGCAATTGTCGGCACCGCCACAATCAGCATGGATTTGGGAATCAATGCCAGTAATATACCGATAGTCGCAGCTTCACCCCTGCCGCCTCTGAAACCGAGAAAAACAGGCCAGTTATGCCCTGCAACTGCCGCCACACCCGTCGCCATCAGGACAACCTGTGATGCGCCAAAAAATTGAGCAATAAAAATTGCGAGATAACCCTTGGCGGTGTCGATAAAAAAGATGAGGATGCCGATTTTGTGACCCAGTTCATGGTAGGCGTTACGGGCGCCCATATTGCCATCACCCAGCCGCCGGATGTCCTTGCCTTTCATTCTATATCCAATGGCATAGGCAGTAGGACAAGCACCGATAATATACCCCAAGAGAACCAGGAGCCCCTGTATCATGTTATAAACCTTCAGCAGTCAGCTACCAGTAATCAACTTTTGGGTTTAGGTATTAGTATTTAATTGTTGCGTGGTGCCGGGAGAGGGGATCGAACCCACACACTCTTTCGAGCGGAGGATTTTAAGTCCTCTGCGTCTGCCAATTCCGCCATCCCGGCACGTTGATTATTTTAACGCTTTTGCACTGTCCATTTCAACAAGGTAAAATATGGGCAATGAAAACCTATCCAAAAATCAGGAAAATCGCCCTTTTTCTGGGGATGTTTTTCGGCACGGCGCTGGCTGGCTTCATCGTCGGGGGAATTTTCGCTCTGATTGGCATGTTGATAATGCAAAACAGGCTGTTAGGTCTCGGCGGTATGGTGGGAGGTTTCGGCGGTGCGGTGATCGGCTATCCCATCGGCATAATCTGCGGATTACTTATATTCCGGAGTCGGCTGAAGTACGCGGGTTCGCGGGCATTCGGTATCCTCGGCTGCCTGCTGGGGGCGGTCATCATCCTGACACTTGCCGTGCCATTAAAAATCGATATTCCCTTAATCTGGATGCTCACGCTCTACTGTGTCATTACGCCGCTATTGGGAACAACCGGATTTTATCTGGGACGTAAAACAGGCAAGAAACAAAAACGCCGCAAAGGCAAATGATTTTCCAAAAACACGTGGAGGCGACGGGCGGATTTGAACCGCCGAATGGGAGTTTTACAGTCTGCCCTTAGCCTCACTATTGAGCGTAAAATGCCACCAAGTCAAAAAATCCTTTGGTGGCATTTTACGTCTAATTCACCAATATTCACCAACCCTCAACATTCAGTGGATTAGCAAATGGATTAGCAGAATATACAGTATTCGATAGCCCGTTATTTGTTTATCTATTATGTTTTTCGAGTGATATAATATAGACATTATTAAGGATAAATATTATGGTTGAAACAAGAGCACCTAGAAATAGAACACTAATAATTAGTGATGCAGAAAAGGACGGCTTGATTAGGCAGACAATTTCGTTAACAAGCTCTGTAAAAGCTATAGAAATTGAGAATAAGCTTATTAATCAGGATATTTTCGATGCAATTAATTATCTGCCTGCTGCCTTCATTGACCTACTCATTATTGACCCTCCTTATAATCTAGACAAATCATATAATGGGAACAAGTTCAAAAAGACATCCGCTGAAAATTACGAGGACTGGATGGACAGATGGCTTTCTAAAATTATACAGTCCTTGAAACCTGACGCTTCTATATATGTTTGTTGCGACTGGCAATCTTCAGCTTCAGTACAGAAAGTACTTGGAAATTACTTCATTATTAGAAACCGAATTACATGGGAGCGAGAAAAAGGTAGAGGCGCATCCGCTAATTGGAAAAATTGCTCAGAGGATATTTGGTTTTGTACTGTTTCATCAGATTACCATTTTAATTGTGACGCAGTAAAGTTAAAAAGGAAAGTAATTGCTCCTTATAGAGATGAATCCGGTAAACCCAAGGATTGGGATGAAACTGATGACGGAAAATACCGGTTAACCCATCCCTCAAATCTTTGGACTGATATTACTATCCCATTCTGGTCAATGCCAGAAAACACTGACCATCCAACCCAAAAACCTGAGAAGCTATTAGCGAAGCTTATTTTAGCGAGTTCTAATCCAGGAGATTTCGTTTTTGATCCATTTTTTGGTTCAGGTACGACCTGTGTAGTAGCGAAAAAACTTGGCAGAATATTTTCTGGTATCGAGGGTGAAAAGGATTATTGTTGCTTGGCAAATAAAAGATTACGATTGGCTGAAAATGATAAAACTATTCAGGGTTACCATGATGGTTATTTTTGGGAGCGAAATAGTCTTAGTGAACAAAAATTAAGTAAAAAACCATTGGCTGAAAATCAGAAGGGACTTTTTAATGAATGAGCACCTGAAGAGTCTTATTGACTTTGTGTCTGAACATAATGGTATTAATGATAAATCAAAGCTTACGAATCTTGTTTCTCGAAAATTTGGTTTAGGTAGAGACAGGTCGGTCTATTATTGCCAACACTTTGCTATCAGATTTAGTGCGTCAAACAGTCAACACTTTGGCAATACTGTCCTTTCGTTATCCAATTTACAGAAATTTGACAACATACCATTTTGGGTGTGTTTGGTAACGCCTTCGACAAATTATATGTTACTTGCCAACTCTTCTTTTCTTAAAAAGATCAGCCATAGTTCGCAAGAATTAAGAGTTAATAATATACGTGGAAGTTTCAATGGTTCTGATATTATGCGGGATTTTGATGGCATCGCAAATTCACCTGAATATTTTGAGAGACTTTTTGCTATTCATGAATCTATCGGCTTCGATGATAACCTTGTAAGACTAGTCGAACGTACAAATAATATCAGCCCAAGCGGAGTCAGGTTTAGCGTCAATGAAAATGCGAAAAAAGTGATACTCGAAGCTCCCATCAGGGCAGCCAGCTTTGTTATTTCAAAGGATTTTACTACCCTAAAGGACGAACTCGACGAAAAAGTCGTTAAATATCGTAATGAGATATTGCTTGCAGCCTTGATTGAAAATGTGAACGTAAGAGGTCGTGTAATTGAATACCTAATTGCAGGAGAGGATGCCCAACTTAGACATAGTCTAGTGGAGGCGTTAACCTCTAACACCAAAGGACTTCCGGAATTTAAAACAGAGAACACTCTCGGTGACTATTCAAGGAATTTTGAGCAGTATTTTACACAGACAGATGTAAAAACAAAAATTATGATACTTGACTCAAACCCCAAGGCATATAACATCGACAAAATGCTTGAGTTTTTATCATCCGAGCGTTCAGTTTTTATGTTTTATTTTGTTGGAGTCGACCCCTTGAACATTGTTAATACTGTTTTAATTTCGATGTTTCAAAAGAAATTGCTTTCATCAACAATAACGTTAAAGCATTGGGCTGGAAGAAATTCCAGGGGAGTTACACAATTCGAAGGCAAGACTATTAAAGACCTTATTTTGCACCCCAGTGCGGAAATAGTTACTGATTTATCTTCAATATTCCTCGAAAAATTAATTTCGCTTTAGGCATATATTTTTGCTAAAGTAATTCCCCCCTTGTTCGCAATCCCCTCACCCAGCCACACCTAGGATGACAGTCCCGCTTGACTGTATTTGTTGAACAACGGATTTGAATGAAGTATAATAGGTTTCACTTCAATCAAACTTGTTCGTTGTAAGTAGGCTTAAGCCAAAATGAAACCTTATATTCCGGAAAAATTACCTGTAGCCACCATTAACTGGGAACCTCTTATTCCTTTAATTGGAGCGTCAAACCGTGCTCTGGCTTATTTTGATGGCGTTCTGTATGGAGTCACCAATCCGGATGTCCTGCTTTCGCCATTGACTACTCAAGAAGCCGTTTTATCCTCTCGTATTGAGGGCACACAAGCAACCTTGGGGGAAGTACTTAATTTTGAGGCTGGAGAGACGCCTGAGCAGGAATCACGCAAGCAGGACATCGAAGAAATTCTAAATTACCGCAAAGCGATGAGGATGGCTGAGAAAGAATTACACACCCGTCCTTTCAATCTTAACCTTCTTAAAAAACTTCACCATCTTCTACTTACCGGTGTCCGTGGTAATAACAAAGCGAGAGGGGAGTTTCGTACCACCCAGAACTTGATTGGTTTGCCAGGCGCTACTCTTGAAACTGCTCAATTCGTACCACCGGAACCGCAATTGTTACCGGAATACCTGGACAATTGGGAGAAATATTGGCACATGGAACGACCTGACCCTCTGGTGCAACTTGCAATAATTCACGCCCAGTTTGAAGTATTACATCCATTTTTAGATGGTAACGGTCGCCTTGGCAGGATGATAATACCGCTGTTTCTTTGTGAAAAGAAGTTACTTTCCCACCCCGAGTTTTACATTTCAGCTTACCTTGAGAAGCATCGCGATGAATATATTGCCCGGCTCAGGGCGGTCTGTCTCGAACCTACAGGATGGGATAAATGGACAGAGTTCTTTTTAAAAGCCCTGGCAGAACAGGCAAAAGCCAATGGTAACAAGGCACAAGCTATTATCCAGCTTTACGAACGGTTAAAAAAGCAGGTTACGGAGTCCACTCATTCTCAGTATGCTGTACTGTTACTCGATGAGATGTTCAAGCAACCTGTTTTCCAAAGTAGTATGTTCGATAAAGTATCTGGCATGCCAAGTAAACACTCGATTCTGACTATGTTGAATAAGCTTAAAGAGATAAAAATGCTCACGGTTATGCGTCAGGGTTCTGGTCGTCGTCCTCAAGTACTGGCACTATCAGAGCTAATAAATGTCTGCGAAGGTCACAAGGTAATTTAATACGATAATAGTGGTGGTGGAGGCCTTACCCCCTTGCCCGCAAACATCACCCTCAGCAACACTAAGAGGGCAGTCCCGCTTGACACTCTAACCAGTGTCCAGGGACACCCTCTTTTATTTTGCTCACAACGGGCTTATTGCCCAACTCGACAGTCTTACGACTCACGAGCCGCCCGTTGAGCCCATTTGTACAACCGTTGGTTAATAATGAGATACTTACTCGCATGTTGCCCCGGGACTTCAAAGAGCCACTGCCAATAATTTGGATGAAATCCTCAACTCACGGATTAGCAAATAGATTAGCAGAAGCGGTTTTAAGAGATTAGCGGTACTTTACAATAAGTGTTTTTTAGATTTGAATTTTGGAGGCGACGGGCGGATTTGAACCGCCGAATGGGAGTTTTGCAGACTCCTGCCTTGCCACTTGGCTACGTCGCCTTGCTTCTTTATTGTAAATGAAGACATTATTCAATGCAAGCATTTGTAGCTGACAGCTATTAGCTGAATTGACTTGATTATTGATGGGATGATGTGCTAATTTTAAGAACAAACTAATAACAAAGGAGATTTATTGTGGCTAAAGTCGTAGATTTTTCGCTCAAGGGCAAAGTCGCCCTCGTTACCGGAGGCAGTCGTGGCATCGGACGCGCCATCGCGCTCGCCTTCGCCGAAAATGGCGCTAAGGTAATTATTTCCGCCCGCAAGCTCCCTGACCTGGAAGCTGTTGCCACAGAGATTAAAGCCAAAGGACAGGAGTGCGTACCGATTGCCGCCCATGTCGGCAAGGTAGAAGAATCGAAGGCGTTGATTGAGAATATTAAAAAACAGTTCGGCCGCATCGATATTCTCGTCAACAACGCCGGCACGAACCCGTACAATGGTCCCCTCATCGATGCTGAGGAATGGGCGTGGGATATCACCATGAACGTCAACCTGAAAGCCCCCTTCCTTCTCAGCCTGATGGTGGCGAAGTTAATGCGGGAGCAGGGCGGCGGAAATATTATCAATATGTCGTCCGTGGCGGGACTCAGACCCAGTAATCTGGCTATTTACGGCGTTTCTAAAGCCGGCTTGATTATGATGACACAGGTCATGGCAAAAGAATTCGGGCAGTACAATATCAGGGTCAATGCCATTGCGCCGGGCGTCATTATGACCCGCTTGAGCGAAGCGCTGTGGAAATCACCGGAAAATACTGCCGCCGCTCTTAAACGTAATGCGCTTCAATACCTCGGTGAGCCGGAGGATGTTGCCGCCGCCGCGCTTTACCTGGCTTCTGATGCGGCTAAATACACCACCGGCACCACTATCACTGTCGATGGCGGAGAAAGGTAGCGCGCTTATTGTCATTGTGAGGATACGAAGTACCCGAAGAATCTGGTATCCTGTCCGCTTACTACTAGATACATTCGTCCTTCATCTAAAGGACTCAGTACGACAGTAGGTACTAACCAAACCGGCGGAACTGCGTTATACCATTATACGCGTTGCAATAGATTGTCATTGCGAGGACGTAGTACCCGAAGCAATCTCTGGGAGGCTGGGATTTCCCCACCCTGAGGTTACCACCCCCCAGATATAATCGGGGGGGCAAAAACAAGTCGGGAGAACTTGCAATGCCCTTGACAGGATATGGTACAATAAGACGGTTGAATTCGTTTGAGCTTGACAAATCACGTTTACGTGCTATAATAAAAGTTAGATTATGTAATGAAGGAGGTGATGTTGGTGGAAACGACCCGCAAGGGAGAGACAGCGTAACACGCTGACGTTAAGTAGTTACAATCAACCAAGTCAATAAATGTCTTCGTGCAGAAGCTTTTCGGCATGCGGACTTATGTAATTTAAGGAGGAATTTTTAAAGTCGATGAAAAGCAGAATTAACAAAATCCTAGGTGTCGCAGTAACCTTAGCCATTATGGCTAGCTTAATGGTTACCGGCACTGCCTTACCCGCCAGCGCAGCTGCGGGCACACTTGCTTATGGCGTAGTGTCTACCCCCAGTATGGTTGGCAACGTCCTGGTCGCCGGCAAATCAGCTGATCTCATCGCGTCAAACGCAGACGGATCGGCGATGTTCCTTTTTGACAATACCACCGGCGCTCTCTTTAAATCAACCAATAGTGGCGTGACCTGGGCGGCAAGACCGGCAGGCACGGTCGGGCTTCCCCTTGCTACCGCCGCAGTCGGAATGGCCATTTCTCCGACTTTTGCGACAGACAACACTGTCGTAGTCGTTGAAGCTGCCAAAGTCTGGATTTCCACCGATGGCGGCAACAATTTCTACGAAGTCGCCACTGCTGACCTTGCCACTAAAATGGAAGGCGCTGGCAGTGCTATCACCTCAGTCGACATGGGCGCTTACTATGCCAACGGTAGAATGAACATTCTTATCGGTTGCAAGAATGGCGCCGCAACTATCTACAGCAACGTGCTGAGATTCGATACCAGCGCCGCCTACGGAACATGGGTAGAAGTCGGCGGGCTGAAAGCCGGTGTCACTGCTACTGCCGGTGCAGTTACAGTAGGAGCCGGTGGTGTAATCACAGCAATTGCGCTTGGCGGCGGTGGTACTGCATATGACGTCCCACCCGCAGTCACCATTACACAAGCAGGTGCTAGCGGTGCTACTGCTGTAGCAACGATTAATACGACCACTGGCGCTGTGACAGGATTTACAATTACATCTGGCGGCACCGGTTATACAGCCGCTGCTACAGTCGTCGTCGCAGCTCCTGGTATGGGTAGCTTCAGCGCGTACGCTGTAAAATTCTCACCGAACCATATTGCAGATTCCGAAATACTGGCAGTCGTCGATGACGGTGCCAAAGCAGTGCTTTATTCCAGATTCGCCAGCGGTATGTTCGGAAATGCACTCAACTTCGCAGCTGCAACCAACCCTGTGGTTAGCGCTGTTATCGGTTTAGGTACCGATTTCAATGGTCTATCGACCAATACCCTTGCGGTTGGTGTCGATGCCGCTGCTGGTGATGGTTTATACCGCGTCGTCGGACGTACTTCTACCACATCTCCTACCGCTCCTACCGCGGTAGCTACTGTTGCCACTGCTGTCAACAGCCTCGCTATCAATGGTCCTATCGCGAGCGGTACTATGGTAGTTGGTCTTAAAGCCAGCTCTACTGTCTGGCGCTGTTCGACATTTACCGCTACTACAGCGACCTTCACCGCTGCGACCAAAGCACCGACTGGTGCCGCAGCTCCTTGTTCTGTCATGCTTGCCGGCACTAACATTTATGCCGCTACCACTGGTGTCGATGGAGCTTTCTCTGTCAGTGCTGACGGCGGTATCAACTTCAATCAGCTTTCATTTATCAATGTCGGCACAGTCGCAAACATGAGCCTTGGACAATTAACAACTATCGACAATAGCAATATGTTCCTCGTCATGAACAACGCTACTGGCGGTTATGCCGCTCAACATCTCTATGTAACAGCCGATGGCGGCACCACCTGGACAAGAGTCCTGGTCAGCGGAATGTCAGGTTTAGCACGTATCGGTTCCGTAGCCGCTTCACCTAACTATGCCACTGACAAGACTGTATTCGTCTCACAGGGAACCAGCGCCGGGGCAACCCCGATGATTGGTAAATCAGTGGATAACGGCACATCCTTCACCGGGATGATTGGCGTTGACCTACAGACAGCTTTCAAGGCAATCGACGGTACTTCATACTATTACGGTGGAACTACCACCGCATCCTTCTACAAGTATGGCCGCTGGGCTTCCGGCGCATTTCCTGCCGGCACCACCGGTAATGTCGTTTCAATCGCCATCGATCCCAAAGATGCCACCGGCGCAACAATCGCTGTCGGCATGAGCTCCGGTAATGTTTACAAATCCACCGATGATGGTTTGAACTTCACCAGAGTCGGCACAACCGGACCTGTCACTACTCAGAATGCAATGATAGCCTATGGTCCTGATGGGACACTGTATGCTCTGGGCAGCGGCCTCGGTGGTGTTAATCGCTGGACCGGTTCCGCATGGTTAAACATAAAGACAATTGTCGCTGGTACCTCCGCAGGTGGCAGTGGCGTTGGGCTTGCCGTCACTGCTGATGGCACACTCTATGCCGCTGATACAGCAATTGATATTGCTACGCTTGTTCTTCCTATTACCAGCAAAGGCATCTACCGCAGTCTTTATCCGACCAAGGGCGATACCACTAGTGTCACCGCCTGTGAGTTCCAGTCTTTGGACAGCAACAATATTCCTACATGGTTAAATACTTATGTCGCCGCAGCGCTTAATGTCGTAAATACCTCGACTGAGAATACCCTGTATGTAACTGAAACCACCACTGCCGCTGGCACCACTTACGGCTATGCCGGCAGAATCTATGGTTTCAAAGACACCTTTATTGCCGCTCCTGTGCTGACCTCGCCAGCTGACAAAACTCAGATAACCACCGAAACCACTGCAGCTCTGGCATGGACGGCAGTCACCAGTGCTACGGCTTATGAGGTAGAGGTGGATACCCTCAGTACTTTTGCCGGCACCAACCAGACTATTTCCACGGTTTCCGCCATCGGTGCTATCACCAATGGTAGAAAGACAAATTCAGCCACTGCAACTGGTTTAACCGCCGGCAATACCTATTACTGGAGAATTAGAGCAATTTCTACCGATGTAAATGCTGCTCTAAACAACCTCAATGGCCGCTGGTCATCAGGGCGGTCTTTCATTAATGCGTTAACACCTCCCGCTGTCACCACCGTCCAGATCCCGAATATGGGCGCGGTGGACGTACCTATTGACACCACCTTCACATGGCCGGCAAATGCTGCCGCCGGTGCTACCTATGAATTTGTCATCGCCGAAGAGCTCGGTAATACTGACAAATTTGCCATCATCGACTACAGTGCTACCACCACCGTCAATGCTCACAAACTACGTGAGGACCTGAAGTACGATACGCAGTACTGGTGGAGAGTCAGAGCGGTCACCGCTACCTCAAAGAGCGATTGGACCACCGGTTTCTTCACCACGAAGAAAGAGCCTGTAGCCACCACCGGAACGACAACTCCGGTCACCCAGACCATCGTTGTCCCGACTCAACAGCCGGTAACACCTATTGTTACCGTGACCAACCTGCCTCAAGAGACTCAGGAAGTCATCCCGACCTACCTGATCTGGGCAGTCATCGCTGTTGGTGCCATCCTCATCATCGCCGTAATTGTCCTGATTGTCAGAACCCGCCGCATCAGCTAAAGGTTTTACAGTAAAGGATAAACGGTAACCTGAATTCAAGGGAGCCCCGATAAAATCGGGGCTCCCTTCTTTCGTCCACCCTCTGCATTGTCATTATCGGGCTTGACCCGATAATCCAGCCACTATTTCACTCTTTTATCATACTGCCCCCCATTGTCATTCCCGCGCAGGCGGGAATCCATTCTCAACATCACTATCTTTACTTCACAATCCTCACAGGCGGGGACACCTGTTCTACCAACAACTTGTCGCCCTGAGTCCTTCGACAAGCTCAGGACGAATGTATCCGACACAGCAGTATCATACATGCCATCGTCATTGCGAATGAAATGAAGCAATCCCCGGGAGGGGCACCCCACCACACTGGGATTGCCACACCCCGATTCCTTATCGGGGCTCCTTTCTTTTTACGATATCGCTATGTCATACTATCCCCTCATTGTCATTCCCGCGCAGGCGGGAATGCATTCTCAACATCATTGTCTTTGCTTCACAATCCTCACAGGCAGGGACATCTGTTCCACCAACAGATTGTCGCCCTTCATCGGAAGGACTCCTCAGAGTGACAACCTGCCGTTTTATCTTGTCAGTTACCCTCATTTACTGCTATACTTAACCCGATGAGCAATACAACAACAGCTATAAAATACGAGACTGTAATCGGGCTGGAAGTTCACGTCCAGCTCAATACAAAGAGCAAGATGTTCTGCGCCTGCAGCGCAGATTACGCCAATACGCCACCCAACACTCACGTCTGTCCGGTATGCCTCGGCATGCCCGGCGTCCTGCCGGTCATTAATAAGCACGCCGTCGAATACACCATTATGACGGCACTGGCATTGCACTGCCCTATCTCCGAATATACCAAGTTCGACCGCAAGAACTATCCCTACCCCGACCTGATGAAGGGCTACCAGATATCGCAATTCGATGCGCCCATCGGGCAGAAAGGCACCCTCACTATCGAGGTCGATGGACAAAAGAAACAGATTGGCATTACCCGTGTCCACCTCGAGGAAGACGTCGCCAAGCTGATACACCGCCTTTCCTTCGATGGCAAAGGTTACAGTTTGATGGATGTGAACCGCAGCGGCGTGCCTTTGATGGAAATCGTCGGGGAACCTGACTTACGCTCCCCCGAAGAAGCCCGCCAGTACCTGATGAAACTGCACAGCATCCTGCAATACATCGGGGTTTCCACTGCCAATATGGAAGAGGGCAGTTTCCGCTGTGACGCCAATATCAGCATCCGCCCCGAAGGCAGTGACAAACTACTTGCCAAAGTAGAAGTGAAGAATATGAATAGCTTCCGGGCGGTTTTCAGAGCGCTGGAATACGAAGCACAGCGTCAACGGAAAGCGACTGAGGAAGGCAAACGTTTAGTCCAGGAAACCAGGGGCTGGGTGGAAGAAGAAGGCAAAACTGTCTCACAGCGCAGTAAGGAATTTGCCCACGACTATCGCTACTTCCCGGAACCGGACCTGCCGCCGCTGTTCGTCAGCCGTCAGTGGGTAGAAGAAATAAAAGCCCGCTTGCCGGAATTACCCGAAGCGCGGCGCGACCGCTTCATCAGCGAATTCGGATTGCCGCTTTATGATGCTAACCTGCTGACCAGTAGCAAGGCGATGGCTGAATACTTCGAAGCCTGTCTTAAAACCGGACTGCCCGGAGACCTGCCATTGATAAATCGAGCAAAACTTGTGAGCAACTGGCTACTCGGCGAATTCAGCCGTTTACTTAATGCGACCAATAGTGAAATCAGGCAGGCGAAAGTCAACCCGGAGCAACTCTCCCGGTTGATTGACCTGACAAATAGAGGTACCCTGAACGGGCCCGCCGCCAAACAGGTGTTTGAAGAAATGTTCAATACCGGCAAACCTGCCAGCGAGGTCGTCGCGCAAAAAGGTCTAAGCCAGATCAGCGATAGCAGCGAGCTTGAAAAGATGGCTGAGAAGATAATAGCGGAAAATCCGCAGGCGGTAATCGATTTTAAGGCAGGAAAAGAAACTGCTCTTAAATTCCTCGTCGGACAATTAATGAAAGCAACCAGAGGTCGTGCCAATCCGCAGATGGCAAATCAATTGCTAAAAAATAAGTTAGGGGAAAAGTAAAATGCAGACTGCTTTGAATATCGTGCAGATTGTGGTGTCCGTTGCCCTCATCGCGGCAATTTTATTTCAGGTCAAAGGCGGCGGCATCGGTGGTATCTTCGGACAATCAGAATCTGTCTTCCGTACCAAACGGGGTGTCGAGAGATGGCTTTTCTTAGGAACGATTGTTTTGGTAGTCATTTTCGTGGCGCTTTCCATAGTGACTATGCTGACTACTTAGAACTCGGCTATTCTGTTCGGCTTAATCTCAGATATTACTGTAAACAATCGGACATTACTATCTTTTAGCTAGAATTAAGCAAGGGCAACAAGAGGTGAACATGAAACTCAAAGGCATAATTACGATAGCCCGTCCCGCATTTCTTATCCTATCGGTAATTTTGGGATTTCTTGGCGCCGCGGTTGCATGGTATGAACACCAGGAATATGGAGGCGCTTTCAATCTCGGTTATGCCTTCCTTGCCGGTTTCGGTCTTATTGTTGCACATATCGCCGTTAATGTTTTTAATGATTATTTTGACTTCCGCAGCACTCTAGACCTGAAAACATCGCGTACCCCTTTTAGCGGCGGGAGCGGTGCATTGCCAACAGGATTAATTACCAAAAACCAGGCACTCTGGGTAGGTATTATCTGTCTGATTATTATTATCCCCATCGGTATCTATTTTACAGTCGTGAGCGGTTGGCTCCTGCTGCCGTTACTTGTAATTGCAATCACTTGCATTATCCTCTACACGCCTTTCATCCTCAGGATGGGCTATCCGGAATGGTCGGCAGGTCTGGGGCTGGGGATTCTGCCGGTTATAGGGGCTTATTTTATCCAGACGGGAACATACACCATCAGTGTCTTACTTGCCTCCATCCCTTCGGGAATTCTGGTACACAACCTGCTCCTTCTAAACGAATTCCCCGATGCGGCGGCAGACGTCACGGTGAAGCGCCGGACATTACCCATCTTCATCGGTAAACAGAAAGCCGCTATATTTTATTCTGCGCTAACAGTGCTCATATATCTCTGGATAATCGGGACCGTAATAAGCAGGGATATGCCGGTCTTCACATTACTGGGATTATTGACATTCCCGCTGGCATTCAAGGCGATTGACGGCGCTTTCAAATTCGATGATATGAGCAAGCTGGTACCGGCGATGGCAAACAATGTCTTTGTGGTACTGCTGACACAGTTGCTGATGGGCGTTGGGTTCATACTTGGGGGAATCTTTTAGGCAGGTAAACAGCTGTTGGAAACCGAGAAAAAGCCACTGCACAGTATCTTTACTGCCGTACCCGGCAGGTACGACCTCATTAATCGCATTTTCACCTGGGGTCTGGATGCAAAGTGGCGTCTCAAAGCCGCACGCCTGTGCCTTGAAACGCAACCGAAAATGATTTTAGACCTGTGTTGCGGCACCGGCGACCTGGCAATCGGACTGGCGCAATTAGCCAACCCTTCAACTGAAATAGTGGGATTTGATTACAGTCCCCCGATGCTGGAACGGGCTAGAGAAAAAGCCAGTCATTTCACGCTGAAGAATAGCCTCACTTTTGTACACGGAGATGTGACGGATTTACCTTTTCCTGACGGATACTTCGATTGCATCGGGATTTCCTTCGCCTTCCGCAACCTGACCTATAAAAACCCCAAAACGGAGCGCTATCTTGCTGAAATCGTGCGCGTGCTTAAAGAAGGCGGCCAGTTTGTCATCGTGGAGTCCAGTCAGCCGCCTAATATTATAATCCGTAAGCTGGACCATCTCTATCTACGCACTTTTGTCCGCTGGATGGGCAGTTGCCTTTCAAAAAACAAACCTGCCTATACCTACCTGACAGAATCCGCCAGTAGGTTTTACACCGCCGAAGAACTGGGAGATTTGCTGATAAAGTCCGGGTTCAGTAAAGTTACTGTGAAACGATTGCTTTTCGGAGCGACAGCGATTCACGTGGCAGTGAAATAATAGCCTGATAGTTTCTGTCTTACAGGCTCACCACGTCCTGATTCATCATTGCTTCGATTGGCTTTGACATGAAGACCCTTCGGTTGAAGGAATATACTGAGCGTAGCAAAATGCACTCAGGGGCAATCATCAAATTTGACCCTCAATGTATTGTTCTCTGAGGGTGTTCAGGGCGGCAAAGAACTCTTTCTGCATGACACACACTGTGTACATACCCTGCGGTGTTACTTCAATCTGTTTATTGCCTTTAACTAAACCGAAAGTTTTGAAGAATGCCAGTTCCCACCAGAGTTTGCTATTGACACTAGCATTGAATCTCTGGCGGAACTTCTGCGGGTCGAGGGACATGCCGAATAGCTTGGTGAGCATATAGTAGCGCAAATGCTCGCGTTCCGAGAGCCGCCGCCAGCTGACGATAGGCAGCTTACCGCCGGAAATCAACTCGTCATACTTCTCCAGCGAGAAGGTATTCACAAAGAAATCGCCGTT
>JAQTPO010000153.1 GCA_028712845.1 Dehalococcoidales bacterium
ACCTTGAATACATAAAAAAGCACAGCGTCGGACAGTTGCTTGACAGGGAAAAGAAAAAATGGCGATGTCCTCAATGCGGTGGAACAGTATGTTGCCATAACGGTATCTGTTTCAAGTGCGGATTAGGTGCACTAAAAGAGAAGAAAAAGAAGTACAGGTGGGAGGACAGTCCTGATTATAGCGTCTAAGCGGTGAAAATTAAAAGGGCAGAATGCTTTTATTCCGCCCTTTTTACTATGAAAAAACTATTGACAGTTAGTACATCTTCTTGGTTATCCAGCCTTTCTTCTTTACCCACCAGTAAACCAACCCGGTTGCTAAAATCGTAGAGCCAATAATCAATATCCAATACCACCACACGTCTTCATGTCCCATTGCAAAGGCGGAATTACTCATTATTGTAGCGAGGGTATTGGGAACAAGCACCGCTGTGCCGAGGATAGTCAGATAGGTCATCAATAATGCCAGTCTGTTATTGAGGCTCTGAAGCTGGTTATTGTAAATACCCTGTAAAACCTCTAAGCCTGAAGCCAGGACTTCGGAGAGATGTTCTGCCAGTTCTATCTGCCGGTTAACGTCGTCAGCCAGGACATCCAGGTTTTTCAGTAGTTTCTCATCATTGGTAATAAGCTCGGCATCTCCATAGCGCAGGGTATGGAGCACATGCATGCCGTCCCAGAGGGCATTCAAATAGGTGATGAGCGCATGTTTCATCCGGTATATCTCCGGCGCTATTTTTTCACGTGACGTATTTGGGTCAACCATGCTCTCGTTTAGTTCGTCACCAAGTCCCTCAATTTGTCTCAGGTGCTCGGCGTTACGGTCGTTGTTCTCATGGATAATCCTCGTCAGGAGCAGAGTCAATCTGTCTTCCATGCTGATATCGATGGGGATTTTCTTCAAAATAGTCTCGGAATACCGACGCAGTTTCATAAATCTGCGGTCGACATTTCTGGGGTGTATCGTCATGATGAAGTTTTTCCTGATAAGAAATAGGATTGGATACGGTTCTACGTCGAGTTGTCTTACCTGAATGGAAGGGAGTTTCAACCCCATTTCTGTTTCAAAGTCCTCATAATCGTTATGGACTTCGTGTATCAGCGGGGAGTAGAGTTGTTCGCTGAAACCCATCTGGGTGGCAACCATGGGAGCTTCCTTTTCAAAATCCTGCGCCACGTAGTCAATCCAGGCGATAGAGGCTTGAGACACACTAGTCAGAATTTCTTGTGGTGTTTCAAAATCCCTCTTTAATATTGTGGCTGAAGGCGATAAGGCGACATAGAACCAGGGTTTCAGGGGAACTTCCGGCTCGCCATTGGTTTTCCCTGCATTAGTGATAGTGCCCTTGATTTCGGCTTCGGTCATATTTACACCTTCTATTTTTACTATATATGGATAAAAAGAAGCCGGTTTATTTTCAGCATCGACTCTGCTTTCCTGTGGCTTATTTAATCGATTATTCGGTGGGACTAATACCCCTTATACTCAATTAATTTGATTATACTACTTTGATTGTTTAATAAGTATCGGTTCGTAAATGAATATTTATTGATTTTTTGATGCAAAAAAGCGTACATTAAACAAAGGGAGGCATCGTTTTGCCAGTATTCGGAATAATTAAATTGAAAATCATGGATGCCATCCGGGGATAGTACGAATCCCATTGCGAACCATCGATATAGCCGGGACGAATGTATCTAATAGTAAAGAACCGGAGGCTGGATTCTTCGTTGCATTCAGAATGACCTGACAGCCACCTTCCGCACAAGCGGGATTGCTTCGGGAACTGCCTCGCAATGGTTAAACAATCATATTACAACTGTCATTCCGTACCTCGTATCAAGTACGGGGCAAGCCTGATACGGAATCCAGTAAAGATTCTTCTGGATTCCAGACTAAATCCGGAATGACACGGAAGAACTAATTGCCTTTGCGTATTTTCAGCTTGATTAATGCCGTCTGGGCGGCGCCGGGCGTCTCGACCCTCGGTACCTGACCCTCCAGCGCTGCGACCACCGGCTTCAAAAGTTCCTTGAGTTCTATTGCTTGGGCATTATCACGCAGGATGTATTTGATGGTATGGCGTGCTCCTTCAATCAGGAACGATTCTTTGGTGCGCTCCTGCAGCGCTTTCAGTAGTGGTGGAATAGATTCCTGACCAATCGCCACCAGCGCCTCAGCCGCCAGCCAGCGGATATCGAAAATTTTGTCTTCCAGCGCATCGATGAGCGCCGGAATGGCAGAAGGGTCCGCGATTGTCCCTAGCGCTTTGGCGGCTTCCCAGCGTGTCTGCTGGTCTCTAGCAGTCAGGAGTTCCATGAGCGGCGCGGTGGCTTCCTTCTCCATGCCGACCAGCGCCAGGCGGGCTTTCTCCCGCACATAGCCGTCTTTGTCACTTAATAGTTTAATTAAGGCGTTAATATTATCAGTGTTCATTCGTTTATTCCTTTGTCATTCTGGAGTCCCGATTCCATCGGGACGAAGAATCTGGTGGTGGGTGGTTCTACTCATCCCATTCCTGTGCAAATAAAATGGCTGCTTCCGCCCATTCCAGTGCTTCCTGTTCTCTCCGCTCGTCTTTCGCCATTGTCTTATAGGCTGAAGCTAGTGTCAAGTTGGCTTTTTCTCGCACTTGACTTTTCTTGTCACCCAATTTCTCGCTTAAGGTATTAATCTTATCGGAATTCATTTGTTTTCACCTTACCATTGTCATCCCGTACTTGATACGGGATCCATAAAATTCTTCTGGATTCCCGCCTTTGCGGGAATGACAAGCTGTGTCCATCTGCAATATAGCAGGAAAGGAGAGGAAATGAAAGAGTGAGAGAACACTCAACCAACGGCAATTGTTTTGAAAAAACGAAACTAATCCGGGCTACAGGTATGCGGAAGCACTCTCGTTTTTTTAATTAACGAGGGGCAATTGGTCTCCCGAGACCAAAGAATGCCACTACGGAGAGATACATTCGCTCGCTTAAAGCTCGCTCAGTATGACACCGCGGCATCGTATTAATCCTTTACTGGACGCTTTCGGGGGTGGATTCTGACGACCTGGGTTACCGCTTTATGGTCTAACTAAGGTGCTCCCAGCTACCTAAGTTGACCCCAGCGGCCAGAATCTGACGGAGCGTTTATCCGATCTCGCCCAAACGCTGAGGATATTATAGGTTGGGGAAAGAGGGGGAGTCAACGGGATTTTGTCATGGTACATTTCGACTGATGTCGATACATCAGCTCTTCGAGCTGAGTACCTGCGGAGTATTTCGTACATCAACTAAAGTTGAGTATGTCATCCTTTAGGGACTCAAGAGTTTTGTCGCGAACGGGCAGTCAGCAATCAGCTGTCAGCTATCAGATTATTTGTACACCCTCATCTCGCGTCTTCTCCCCTCAAGGGAGAAGATGATAAGGTTCAGGGAATTATCAAGAGGGTGAAAACCAGTCTCCCCCATTTGTAATTCCGTGCCACGACACGGAATCCAGTTCCTCTTCTGCGTCCATCTGCAATATAGCAGGAAAACGAAGGAAAAGAAAGATGGGTAACCTAAAGTCCCACGACTACCTTTTAATAAGTAGTAAATTCACTGCAGATTCAGGATATTTATTCTGAAGCTTCATTATATAGTTAATTACCATGGAGTATCTGGTATTATCTACATCCTTGATAAATGATAACCAACCTATTATATGTTCTAAGGAGTTCTTTGGTGCTGAGTTACTAGATGATTCGCAGAGGTGATTTATCTTTGCTCTAATTTGTTTAAGTTTAATTCTGCCAATTCCAACCTGTTTGTCAGTTACAACAAGACCTGTAACTTGATGTTGTCGTGCAGCTCCTACAAAACGAGTCTTTCTATCATTGAGAATAAAACCTTCGGATTCAATAATGTTACAGAAAAATGGGTATGATTTAGCAAGTTTGTCATAAGATAAAGATGAAAAACATAAATCATCAGCATATCGTGTATAAATGATGCCGTGTTTCCCAGCATATCCAAGAAGACGTGCATCTAACCGTATTGATATTAGATTTGATAGTTTAGGGGATGCAGGACTTCCCTGAGGTAGGCTACCTTTAAAGGTACAAAGTGAAGTAAGCACATTTGCTATTTGAGGATTATAACCGATTGTACGGAAAATAGACCAAACTCGATTTGCTTTGATACTAGGGAAAAAATCATCTATATCGAGTGACATTATTGCAACTGCACCTATATGTGGTTTGGCATTGTCCAAAATGCTAGTGTCTTTTTCAAAGCCCATGCAAGCACGCGAAACAGTCAACCGATTAAGCAGGTTC
>JAQTPO010000154.1 GCA_028712845.1 Dehalococcoidales bacterium
CGAAATAGCCATGCGCCATGAGAATATTCCACGAACCGTTATCCGCCGGCTGAGGCATGCCCTCCAGTGGGCGGACATCGTTCATATAGGTGTCAATGGGTCTGCCCCAGAGAGAAAGATGGAGGGCGGGTAAATTCAGAGTTTCCCCGCGACTGTCCCGGAAGATATGGGTGTTAGTACAGTCCTGCCAGTATTCGCTTCTGTTGTAAACAGATTCGGGGACGAGGCAATCATGGTTACCGGGCAGGATGGCGACAGGAATTGGAAGACGGCAGATTTGCTTGCGGACAAAATCGAGTACATTGTCCTCAATCCTGTTCTGGTCGAAGAGGTCGCCGGCAATGATGAGCAGCTCCGCTTCACTCTTGAGCGCCAGATCAACCACTGCCTGAAGTCCCTGACAGGCAGGACCATTGAGAGATAGCAGGTGCAAGTCAGAGGTATGGATAATCCGGCGCGGGGGTTTATGACTGGAATGTGAGTTCATTTCTGTTTATCATAACACGTGAGAGAGGCAGAGGACAAAAATTAACCGGTCGGTCGCTTCTTAAAACAATCCCTTCCCTTTCAGGCTGATGTAATTGTTATCACCGATGATGATATGGTCGAGTACTTCGATGCCGATAATTTTCCCGGATTCTGCCAGCCTTTTCGTCAGGCCGATGTCGTAAACGGATGGCGTGACATCACCTGAGGGGTGATTGTGAACGAGAATGACCGAGGCGGCGCTGGCGGAGATGGCTTCTTTGAAGACTTCCCGGGGATGGACGATGCTGGTATCCAGACTGCCGATAGACGTTTCGCAGAACTTGATGACATGGGCATGCGTATCCAGCAGGACGGTGATAAAATACTCCTTCTTTTTACCGGTAAGCCGGTTCTTGACCAGAGCCACGATATCGATGGGGTTTTTAATCATCTGAATATTATCCGCCGTAGGGTAGCCTTCCAGGCGCGCTGCCAGCTCGAAGGCGGCTTTGATTTGGCATGCCTTGGCAAGCCCGATGCCCTTGATTTTACCCAGTTCCTCTACAGTAGCCTGCGCCAGCCCTTTCAAGCCCTCGAACTGGCTGAGGAGGCGCTGGGCGGTAACGGTGACGGATTCGCCGGCAATGCCGCGTCCCAGTATGACTGCCAGAAGCTCCTGCGCCGATAATGCTTCCGTGCCGAACTTCTGGAGCCTTTCTCTTGGTCTTTCGGCAACCGGCAAGTCATGGATGGTGAAGGATTCTTTCGGCAAATTATCTCCCCTTTGTCATGTCCATTCATAACCTTTTGAGCCCGGTAACAATACTTATTCCCTGCTGTTGTCATTACGAGTTCACGAAGCAATCTCTGTGAGGTAGGAAACTCATCTCCACTGGATACATTCGCTACGCTCAGTACGATACTGCGGTGCCGGATTGCCACAGCCTGCCCCCGCAAAGACATATAAATTATTTGGTCATGAGGGATGCTTGCCACATCGTGTTCAAGTCATCCATATCGAAACCATAGACTTTCTGCAAAGCACCGTCATAGGTGCTGCCCTGATGGAAGGTATCCAGCAGGGCAGACATCTTGTCTTTACCGTAGTTACTGATAAGATATTCAACGATGCTGTAACTCTCGGCATAAGAGACATAGGAAATGGTAGCGTAAGCAGAGAATGGACTGCACAGACTACGCACCGAGATGAGTCTGTTTTCCTTGATTGCTAGAGCTAGATTGTTGGTAAATGTAGCCTGCATCGATCCTTCGTTGTACATTGCCAAGCCTTCATCCAGCCATGTAGGGATATCATTGTATGGATTCAATGTCATCTGCGCGGTGATGAGGTGGGTCAGTTCGTGGGCAATGGCTCTTTTCCCCCAATCTAGGTTCGATGATGAAATCCCGATGGCGATACAGCCGTAGCGTGTGAAAGCCACACCGCCGGTCCATTCCTGAGGGAAAATCATCGAGCCTTTTAAGTCAGTAGAATCGGCGTAGATATATAAACGGATAGGGTCTTTGATAGAGGCGCCTGTGCTTGCCGAAAGACGCGTTAAAGCCGACTGAGTGGCTTGCATCAGTTCCTGAGCAAAGGACTGGGTACCGCTGTACCAGTAGATAGTGACTTTGCCCTCGGTTAGTGTCTGCCAGGAGAAGCGACTGTCATCGAATTCGACCTCACCGAATGGGGTTTTAAGGTTTGTGCCGCTGGCATCTTTAAGTAGCCACTGGTATCTTATGGTTACTCCCGGCGGCAACCCTCCGATTCTCACCAAATCCCAGTCCCATTGCGTATCAACTTTGGTTGACGGTGTGATTTGAAGATATGCTTCGCTAACAACCTGAGCAAAGCCCGATGACTCCACTGAATATTGCAGACGGACCTCGGTAATATTGACATCGCTCTGAGCGGATATTTTGAAGTTGACGGACTGGGGATAACTCACCTCAGCGCTGGAGGTGAGTACTCTTAATTCACTTTCGGCTTGTACCGGAGCAATGGAAAGCACTGCCATGCATAAAACCATAGCAATTAATAAGAATTTCTTAAACATCCTGCCTCCCCGCAATCGATCTCAGGTAAGCGGTGATGAAACCATCCAGTTCCCCGTTGAGTACGGCTTCGGTGTTGCTGGTTTCATAATCGGTCCTGTGGTCTTTGACCATTTTATAGGGATGAAGCACATAGCTTCTGATTTGATTACCCCAGCCGGCTTCGATTCTCTTCCCTTTCAGTTTAGCACGTTCTTCAGCTTGTTTCTCCAGTTCCATCTCCAGGATTCTGGAATACAGGACTTTCAGGGCAATAGCTTTGTTCTGGAGCTGACTGCGTTCCGTCTGGCAGGTAACTACGATGCCGGTAGATAGGTGAGTGATTCTGACGGCACTGCTGACTTTCTGGACATTCTGTCCCCCCGCCCCGCTGCTGCGGAAAGTTTCAATTTTCAAGTCTTCCGCTGCAATCTTTACATCGATATTCTCTTCGGCTTCAGGCATAACCTCCACCAGCACGAAGGACGTGTGCCGTGCGTGGTCGGAATCAAACGGAGATAGACGTACCAGACGGTGAACGCCGTGCTCGGATTTAAGATAACCGAAGGCATAATCCCCGCTAATACTAATGGTAACGTTTTTAATGCCGACTTCTTCACCGCGGGATTCATCCAGCACTTCTGCCTTATAGCCACGCCTTTCTGCCCAGCGCAGGTACATTCTCAACAACATTTCTGCCCAGTCCTGTGATTCGGTGCCTCCCGCGCCGGCGTGAATTTGTAAGATGGCATTTCTGGAATCATAACCGCCGCTGAAAGCCAGTTCTAGCTCCAGTTTATCAAGGAGCTCCGTCAGGTTCTCGATATCGGTGCGAATTTCTTCTGCAAATGAAGTATCGGATTCTTCCGTTGCCAGATTGATGAGTTCGGTAATATCGGAAGTTCTTTTCTCCAGACTCCGCCATTGTTCCGCCGTTCTTTTCTGCTCTGCCAGACGGCGCATCACCGCACGCGCCTGATTTTGTTCGGACCAAAACTCAGGCTCAGAGGATTTTTTCTCCAGTTCGGTAATCTCTTTCTCGCGGCTGGCAATGTCAAAGACGCTCCATAAGAGCCGATATGCGCGACCGTAATTCTTCGAGTTTGTCTTTCAGTTCTTGCATTTGTTCCTCACACTTATCTTGAATTTCCGGTAAATATTTTTAAGTCATTCTGAGCCCCGATTTCATCGGGGCTCAGAATCCAGTTTCATTCCCTTTGCTGCTAGATGCTTCGTATAGTTTGTCCTGAAAATTGACAAAATCGAAGGGTTCAGCATGACATGGTTGGCTTGATATTTCCTCCAGCTGCCAGATGCGCAAATCTGATTGGCTCCGGCAGACGGTAACCGCGACAGCACTGCATTGTCCAGTAAATAGCCTCCTCGATGGAAATCTTATTTCCGATGGAGATATAGACGGGCCTAGTATTATTTTTCGTGCGCAAAACGACGCCAATGGCTTCATTACTATCAACCAGCTCCTCAAAATTACCTGGCTCAATTGCAGGCATCCGATGTTCACCGCAGAGCCGGGACTTGGCACAGCCGATGGTGGGAATATCGAAGAAAAGTCCCAGATGGGCGGCAATTCCCAAACGGCGCGGATGAGCAATCCCCTGTCCGTCCACCATAATGAGGTCAGGAGTATGAACGAGTTGTTCACAGGCTTTGAGAATAAGCGGCGATTCCCGGAACGATAGCAGACCGGGGACGTAAGGGAAATCGATGTTTCCCTGAATCGCTTTTGTCTCTACCAATTCTAATCCGGGGTATTCAAGGATAACTACCGCCGC
>JAQTPO010000026.1 GCA_028712845.1 Dehalococcoidales bacterium
GGTCGGCGGTGGTGGGCAGCACCACCACTTCCGGCATATGTTCCCAGACAGTAGTGCCATCATAGGAATAGACGGTCAGGTCTTCTTTGGCGGTGAGAACCGCCTCCTTGCCTGCGATTTCACTCAGTTTTGTGATGATTTCCGGTTTCAACATGTCAATCTCTTATGCTTTAGTTCCTTTAAGGGGGCGTATTTACTTAATCATCAGATTGGGAAGGAAGGTGACGGTGCCGGGCACCAGGGCGCATAAAAACAGCACTAGGACCAGGATTATCGTCCAGGGTATCGATGCTATGAAGACATCACCCGTCGTTACGCCGGGATGCTTCAGACCCAGGAAGAAGAACAGGCTGGGGCCGAATGGCGGCGTCATGAAGCCGATTACGTTAGCCACCGTGAACAGGAAAACGAACCATAAGGGATCGATGCCCATCTGGTTGATGATGGGGATGAAGATGGGCAGGTTACTGTAAGCAACGGGAATCAGGTCCAGCGCCAGTCCTTCAATCAGAACGACGATGAGAAGTATCATAACCAGTGTATTCGGAGGCAGGTTCCACCCCAGAATCAGCTCGCCCAGGTATTCCGCAATTCCACCGTAACTGATAAGGCTGGAGAATACCGTACCGCCCATGATAATCCACATGACCATACCGAAGGGAATGACGGAGGAAAGTACCGAGCCTGAGAGATTTTTCATATTGAATCTACCGCGTACCGCCATGCAGAGTATCGCGCCGATGGCTCCCACGGAAGCGGCTTCGGTGGCAGTAAAGGCGCCGGCAAAGATACCGCCGAGGACGACGATCGCCAGCAGTACGGGCAGGATTAATCCGCGGGTCGCGACGAATTTTTCATTGAAGGTTCCGCGTTCTTCCTTGGGTAATACCGGTCCTTTCGTATGGTCGTGATAGCAGACGATAGCGACGTAGACGCAGAATAATAAGGCGGACAAAAAGCCGGGGACGATTCCGGCGATAAAAAGTTTACCAATTGAAACCTGTGACATCATGCCGATAATAATCATGGGCAGGCTGGGTGGAATGATGGGGCCGAGAATGCCGGCGGCCATGACGGTGCCGATGGCAAGACGTTTATCGTAGCCTTTTTTCATCATCTGCGGGTAAGCGATAAGACCCATCAGCACAGTGGCGGTGGCAATCAGCCCGGTCACGCATGACAGGAGCGCGCCGATGACAATCACCGCCATGCCCAGGCCGCCTCGTAAGCCGCCGAACCAGCGGTACATACCGTTGAACATGTCTGCGCCGATGCCGGAATGCTCGAAGACCTGGGCCATTAGAATGAACATGGGAATCGCCAGAAAGACCTCGGCTCCCACGGCGGTAAAAGTATTCACGGCCACGCCGTATAATGCCGCAGGCCCTTTAACGAGCAAGTAACCGATGACACCTACCGCAAACATAGTCATGGCGGCGGGGAACCCGATGGCTAAGAGGAAGAAGAAAAGGCCGAAGACGATAATGCAGAGCATTTCAACAGACATGAATTTCTTCCTCCTTTGCCTTATCTTGTTGCCTGCGCAGGTTTCGCATGAAGCCGGCGATGATTTGCAGCAGGAACAGGACGATGCCGAAAGTCGCGATTACTTTAGTGTAATAGAGAGGTGACCGGAACATGCTATCGACTTTTTCTTTCATGATAATAGAATGATATGAAAGGACTGCAAGAGAATAGAGCAGCAAAGCGAAAAGCAGGAAGTTCATTATTCCGAAGATGAGCTCCTGCCTTTTTTTATTCTCCCGGGACAGCCGTGCTGTCATTATCTCAATCGCCACATGTCCCTTGTGAAGATAAACATAACCCCCAATTAAAAACGCCATGGCGGTCAGGATGTGGACATTGATTTCCCATGCCCAGGTGGTCGGTCGGTTAAAGATATAGCGCATGATGACTTCAAACACCGAGATTACGGACATGGGCAGAAACAGCCACGCAATTTTGGTCCCGACCCACTCGTTAATGGCGTCAATCTTACTAACGAAATTATTCATAAGTTTCTCCTGCGAAAATGCTTAATCAGTTGCCTTATGGATAATGGAACGTAGCAGGAGCCGGACTTCCGTGAAGACGCGATAAGACGCGTATCTCCGGCATTCTATTACCCCTGTGCAGGTTGCTTGGCAATCCTGTGAAGCCAGCTTTCTCTTCCCCGCCTCGAAAGAATTGCGGCATTTCGAGGCGGGGATATAAACTAA
Source organism: Dehalococcoidales bacterium (assembly GCA_028712845.1). Next base: position 2,220 of record JAQTPO010000026.1, read on the forward strand.
ATTAACTGTCGCAGTGCACTAAACTAACGGACGCCTTGCGCTTCGCACATCTCCTTAAATTTATCCTGAGACTTAATTACCTCAGCATAGAAGGCGTCTTTGGCGGCTTTTTCGGCGTAGAACTTTTTCGCTTCAGCGTAGAGGGCATCATCGATATCCTTGGGCATGTTTCGAATTATGGTGCCGTAAGCCTTGAATTGTTCCATCGCCTCAAAGTCCTTGGTAAACCGGAAGCCGAAGAAAGGCAGCATATCCGCTTCAGTGGTGTACTTCACAACCTTTTGCAGGTCGGCTGGAATCTTGTTCCAAACGCCTTTGTTCACAAAAAAGGCTGCGGTATCAGTAGGAGCGCGGGAAGGGGATAGGTACATGTACTTGCCGATTTCCTGGCACTTGTTGGCCCAGTTACCCATCGGTGTGGTGATTTCATAAGCATCGATTACTTTGGTGGCGAATGCTTGGTAGATTTCTCCGACGGGCAGCGTGACCATGCTTAAACCCATTTTATTCAGGATTTCAGCGGGTTCGCCGGCGCCGCGCATCTTCATACCCTTGATGTCGGCAACGGACTGGAGGTCTCGGTCAGTATGGCACCAGACCTCGGGCGGTACGATCACCGGTGTCGAAATGTATACCACATTGGGTAGAGTTGCATACATGCGTGTTGCGAGTTCGTTGCCTCCGCCGTTGGTAAGCCACAGCATCAACTGTACACCGGTCAGTCCGCCTACTTTAGGTCCAAAGAGGCCGGCAGCCGGGAATATGCTTATATGATACATGTGGTTAGCCATCACGATATCTATTACGCCCTTATCCAGCGGATCGATTTCTTTAGTCGCCGGAACAATGGCGCCACCGGTATATGGGGTTATCTCCAAACGGCCGCCGCAGGCATCCGTAATCCATTTGGCAAGTTGTTCGGCTCTAATATAACCGGTATCAGCCGCTGGCCATGCGGTTTGCATCTTAATTTTGATGACCTGGGCAGCAGGCGTTGGTGCTGGCTTAGTTGTTGCTGGTGTGGTGGCGGCAGGCGTCGTCGCCGCTGGTGTCGTCGCAGCAGAGGTGGTTACTCCCGGAGTGGTCGGTGCCGCCGGTTTGCTGCAACCCGTAATTGACAAACTTAATATGGAAACTACTATCATAAGGAAAAACAGAAATTTTATTCCTTTTTTCATCCCTTTCCTCTCTTTGTTTTAATAATTTACGGAACTATTAGAAAACTATTCTCCCGAAGTACCACCTCCTTTTCTCTCGCTTAGTTGCGTGAGAATGCTTTATCTTTATACCTTGCAGTTTTTTCCATAATGTGAGGCAGGCTCACTTCTGATAAAAAAGGCGCTGGTCACCGCGGTATTTCACGGTTTCAGCGCCTTCTCTGCTTCCGGGTAGTTCATATTGCATCTCTTTGCGATTGTCAAAAGCGATTACTCATCACAAACCATTATATAGAGGTCGTAAAAGCTTATTGATAACAATACACAAATTAGTTTTGTACAAAGTAATCGTATTTCTTTAGTATTATAAACCCTTTAAATCATTTGTCAACTAAAAAATGTATATATCCGATGTTAAAGGTAAATAAACAGCGCATTTAAGATTAAATAGGTGATAGGGAATTAGCGGTTAATAGCGCAAGCTTATTTTAGGCTGGTGCGCCGGTGCTGATGCGGATCTTCTTGAAAATTCGCGGGCGTGATTAAAGTAAAAGATTGCTTTATTTTGTCGGAGGGATGCTTAGCTTTAGAAATTGGTCGGGGCGGGCGGATTTGAACCGCCGGCCACCTGAACCCCATTCAGGTGCGCTACCAGGCTGCGCTACGCCCCGGTTTTGACCGTCTATATACTATCACAAATCAAAGCTCAGGACAATCATAACGGCACGGGTTGCATCGGTCACGCTCTTGATGTTCCCGGAGATATTGGGTAGTATTGTAACGTACAATGATTTTGAGGGGGCGGTACATGGACTTTAACCAGATTTTGGGTTCGTTTCTACCGCTGCTGGAAAGGGTGCCGTTTATCCGGGCGGTTATCGGGTTTATCCTGGTCTTTTTTCTGCCCGGGTTTGTCTGGACGCTCGCCTTATTCAAGGAGATAAATATTCTGGAGCGGCTGGCGCTTTCCTTTGGTCTGTCCATTGCTGTCGTTACTCTTACGATGATTATCATGAATGTGCTATTAGGCGTGCGGATTAATGGGCTCAGCATGCTGGTTGTAATCGCGGTCAATATTATCGTGCCTTTCGGATGGTATTATTTTGTGCGGCTATTGCACCGTAATCCTCAGGAATAGCCGGTTCGATTCACACACCGGAGATTATTTTGCCTGATTTGCTGGTTGCTGGCGGTGGGCTGGTCGGCAGCTATGTCGCACATCGGCTGGCGCGGATGGGGCATCGTGTGCTGGTGCTAGAGCGTAAAAAACATCTGGAAGGGAAGCAGGTTTGCACCGGTATCGTCGGCAGGGAATGCGCTGAGATATTTGCCATCGCAAAAAAATTCATCCTGCGTGAAGCCCGCGCTGCCCGGCTTTTTTCACCTTCGGGGAAAGAGCTTTACGTCTGGAGACCGGAAACGCAGGCTTACATTTTGGACAGAGCGGCGTTGGACGTATCGCTGGCAGAGCAGGCGCAGAGCGCCGGTGCCGAATATGTGATGGATTGCCCGGTACAGCGTGTTGAAATAAAGCCGGATGGTGTCGAAGTGCGGGCAGTCCATGGCGGTAATGAAAGGAAATTTACTGCCGCTGCGGCGCTCGTTGCCTGTGGCTTTGCCTCCTCACTGACCGAATCGCTAGGTCTGGGCGCGTTGGGCGATTCTGTTGCCGGCGCGCAGGCGGAAGTATCTGCGCCGGGAGCCGATGATGTGGAACTTTACAGTGGGAATGAAGTGGCGCCGGGTTTTTTCGCCTGGCTGGTGCCGACGGTACCGGGGCGGGCGCGGGTGGGATTGCTTTCCCGCCGTAATCCCGGGCTTTACCTGCAAAAATTATTGCAGACTCTAAGCGAACAGGGAAAGGTAGCCGCAGCTGGAGCCGAAATACAACACGGCGTAATCCCGCTAAAGCCGCTGGTGCATACATATGCCGAAAGAGTGCTTGTCGCCGGTGATGCGGCGGGGCAGGTAAAACCGACGACCGGCGGCGGCATCTATTACGGCCTGTTGTGTGCTGAACTCACCGTAACGACTCTGCACGAAGCTCTGGAATCCGGTGATTTGTCCGCCCGCAAGCTGGCGGGATACCAGCACCGGTGGCATCACAAGCTCAAGCGGGAGTTAACCGTTGGTTACCGGGCAAGAAAGCTCTTTGAGACCTTAAGCGATAAAAACCTTGACCGTATATTTGACATAATAAAAGAAAACGGTATTGAAAAAGAACTTGCCCGGGCCAGGGAACTATCCTTTGATTGGCACGGCAAAACCCTGTTGCGCTTATTTGGATACAGCATGATACGAGGTGCTCTCGGGAAATTATATCGTGGGACTGAAATTGACCTGGAATCACATTAGCAATTAGAATAGAAAAAGATTTTGCCGATACGGAGGTAATCATGGCGCAGGTCGCTTATCATCGCTTGAATCTGGAAGAAGCCGCCAGTAATTTTTTAGCCAAGCTATCCATCGCGGAAAAAGAAAACAGCCAGGCTGAAATCAATCGTTTCGTACGCTGGTTTGGCCGGGAGACAATCATCGGCGAGTTGACCGCGCATGGAATTGCGGGTTATGCCGAACAGCTTTCCATGTCTGATAAAGATTATGCACGCAAGCTTGACCTGCTCCGTGCTTTTCTCGTCTACGCCCGCAAATCCGGATGGACAAAGACCAGCCTGGCGGCGCATCTCAAAACCAGAAAGTCAGCGAAAGCATCGGCAGTGTCTCATATGCCTGAATCAATCGCTCTTACTGAAGAGGGGTATACGAAGCTGAAGAAAGAGCTTGCCGATCTCAAGAGCCAGTGCATCGAGGTCATCGAAGAAATCCGGAGGGCGGCGGCGGATAAAGACTTCCGCGAGAATGCGCCGTACCATGCCGCCCGCGAGCGTAAGGGACATATCGACGGGCGCATCATCGAGATAGAAGAGACGCTCAAGCTGGCGGTGGTCATTAACGGCGATAAAAAATCCGAACGTAAGGTCAACATCGGGGATAGTGTTATTCTCTGTGATGCGAAAGCCGGCCGGGAACTGAGCTGCATGATAGTCCATCCCAAGGAAGTCGACCCCGGGAAAGGTAAAATCTCAAGCGCCTCGCCGATAGGTAAGGCAGTGATAGGACGGAGCGAGGGAGATGTCGTGGAAATCACCGTGCCCGCCGGCAAACTGAACTACCAGATAAAACAAGTCAGCAGGTAATCCGAACCGTATCTGTGCTATAATTAGTGTTGCGTGGGCCTGTAGCTCAGTTGGGAGAGCGCACGGTTCGCATCCGTGAGGTAAGGGGTTCGAATCCCCTCAGGTCCACCATTTAGCAACTTTTTGATACCAATAGTCAACTTTTTAACAACTGGAGAACATTTTCCGCGTATTTTTGTGAACACTCTTCTTGTATTTCTTCATAAAACACTCACCATTTTCTTTATTAGATTTCTAACATTTAGGAGATACCTATTCTCAGGGAAATGGTACACTATTTGCCGTGTTTTACTTTTCGCTTTATACTAGTATCAACATGACAGATAAAGTACTCATTGTAGAAGATGACGCCAACCTGCTGGCGACTATTAGATATAATCTCCGTAAAGAAGGGTATGATGTCGTGACCGCGGGTGACGGCGAGATGGCATTGGAAGTAGCACGTAAAGACAAACCCGGCCTGCTTATCCTTGATATTATGCTCCCTAAGTTAAACGGCTTTGAGGTGTGCCGGATTTTGCGCAAAGAAATGGTCGTTCCTATCCTGATGCTGACCGCTAAAGCTGATGAAACGGACAAAATCGTCGGGCTGGAAATCGGCGCCGATGATTACGTGACCAAACCGTTCAGTATGAGGGAGCTCATGGCGCGTGTCCAGTCGATGCTGCGGCGCGCTAAGATGACAGAAATTCCATCGTCAGCGGAGCCTGTTTCAATGAAAGTCGGTGATATTGAAGTAGATGCCGCGCGGCATCAGGTCTCTTTGGCCGGAAAGGGATTGGAGCTAACCCCTAAAGAGTTCGACCTGCTGGCTTTCCTGGCGAAAAATAAAGGCCTGGTGTTCAGCCGTGAACAACTCCTGGAAAAGGTCTGGGGCTATGACTTCGCCGGCGATACCCGCACGGTAGATGTACATATACGATGGCTGCGGCAAAAGATAGAAGCGGATGCCAGCGATCCCCGTTACCTCGTAACCGTCCGCGGCACCGGCTATAAGCTGGAGGGTTAGGTTGCGCAGTTACCAGTGGCGGATAACGATACCCCTTATCATCCTCATCATTATCAGTATGGGAGTACTGGGTATTTATCTCACGACATCCGTCAGAAACTCCCGGATCGATAACCTGCGCTTCCACCTTGAGCAGGAAGCCAAAATTACCGCGGAAGCTGTTCTGCCGCTGTTGCCAAGGCCGAATAATGAAATCGATACTCTAGTGGATAAGCTCGGACAGGAAATCGATACCCGCATTACTATTATCGCTCCTGACGGCACGGTCCTCGGCGACTCTCTGGAAGACCCGGCCACGATGGAAAACCACGCTACCCGCCCGGAAGTAGTAGATGCCCTGGCGACCGGCGTCGGGGAGAGCACCCATTTCAGCACCACGCTGAATGAGCAACTGATGTATGTGGCAACGACCATTACCGATAACGGTGAGTTATTAGGGATTGCCAGAGTGGCGCTGCCGTTAACGGCAGTCAGTGCTTCCGTGAATCAGGTAACGCGTATAATCGTTCTGGCGACCGTGGTCATTGCCGTACTGGCCGTACTGGCGGCATGGCTGATCACACGGAGAATAACACAGCCTATCCGAGAATTAACCAGAGCATCCAAAGGAATTGCTAGCGGTCAATTCGGGCAGAAAATCGCCATACAAACAAAAGACGAAGTCGGCCAGCTGGCCCGGGCTTTTAATGAGATGTCTGGCAACCTTAAAAGCACGCTGGATTCTATGTCAACGGAAAAGAACAGGCTTGCCAGCATCCTTGCAAATATGGCGGATGGCGTTATCATGACGGATTTATATGGGGATATCGTTCTGGCTAACCGGGCGGCGGGCAGGCTCCTTAACTTTAAAGAAGAAAGCGCCGCCGGCAGACCGGTAATAGAAGCCGTTCACGACCATGAAATAGATGAGGTGCTAAAAAAATGCCTCAATACGGGACAGGAACAGACGATACAATTTGAGTCCGGAAGTGCGAAGCGGTTCTTAAGGGCTATCACCGTGCCTCTGAAAAATCAAGTACGATTGAACGGCGCACTGATTCTGCTTCAAGACCTAACCGAGCTAAGGAATATGCAGACCATGCGGCGGGAACTGGTGGGCAATATCTCCCACGAGTTGAGAACGCCCATCGCTGGCATAAAAGCGATGGCGGAAACGCTGCGGGACGGCGCCACGGATGATAAAGAAGCCGCCAGGGACTTTATATCCCGTATTGAGGGTGAAGCTGACAAGTTGACACAGATGGTAGCGGAGCTTACCCAGCTTTCCCGTATCGAAAGCGGCCAGGCTGAACTGAAAATGGAGCCGGTGAACATTAACATGCTGATAGATGACGCAATCGCAGAACTGACTCCGCTGGCGGAAAGACAGCAGGTTACTTTATTAAAAGAATCAGCGCAAAATTTACCCGCTGTGCAAGCGGACAAAGATAGAATCCGGCAGACCATCATCAATCTTGTCCATAATGCCATTAAGTTTAATAAAACGGGCGGGAAAGTGACTGTTTCCACGGGATATGATAGCAGCTCGCTAGAGGTTAGCGTTGCCGATACCGGCACCGGCATCTCTAAAGACGACCTTCACCATGTTTTTGAGCGCTTTTTTAAAGCCGATGAAGCCCGGACCAGCGGCGGCAGCGGTCTGGGTCTCGCTATCGCCAAGCACACAGTACAGGCACACGGCGGTGAAATCCACGCCCGGAGCGAAGAGGGTAAAGGCTCCACTTTTACCTTCACACTTCCCCGCCGGTAATCCTCAAATTTAACACAGCCTTAACATTCCTTTAAAGCGCCTTTAAACTCCGCCCTTTAGACTATTCATAGATGGATAAGAAAAAGGCGCTCTTCGTATGCGTCCGCAACTCCGGCCGCAGCCAAATGGCAGAAGCCTTTTTCAATCAACTGGCGGACGGTAGAGCAACCGCTTCCTCCGCCGGAACTCAACCCGCGTCTCAAATAAACCCCACCGTTGTTCAGGTAATGCGTGAAGTATACCTGGATATCAGCCGTCAAAAGCCTAAATTACTCACTCTGGAGATGACGGAGCAAGCAGATAAAGTCATCTCCATGGGTTGCGGGGTAGAAGAGACCTGTCCCGCCGGAATTGTCCCGATAGAGGATTGGGAAATTAACGACCCTGAAGGAAAGTCGGTAGAAAAAGTAAGATAAATCAGAGACGCCATCAGAGAAAAAGTCAAAGCCCTGATTCAAGAGTTATCCCAGGAGGCCGGCATGGATTTGAAAGGGGGTGAAAGATGAAAAAATTCACTCTTGCTCTTATTGCCCATGATTCCAAGAAAGACGACATGGTGCTACTGGTTAAGGCGCACAAAGATGAATTCGGCGGATTTAGATTGGTAGCTACCAGATGCACCGGGCAACTCATCATGGAAAATGCCAGCATACCCGTAGCGTTGATGCAGAGCGGCCCGCTGGGAGGCGACCAGCAAATCGGGGCGATGGTGGCCAACGAAGATGTTGACGCGGTCATCTTCCTGCGCGACCCGCTTACCGCCCATCCCCACGAGCCGGACGTCTCGGCGCTGCTGCGGGTATGTGACGCTCATATGGTTCCGCTGGCTACCAACATCGCCACCGCCGAAGCCGTCCTGCATATGCTCAGCGAACACCCTGAAGCGGCAGGCGGGCATCACCTGGCGGCGGAGTATCTTAAAGAAATGGCGGAAATACAAAGCTAAAAAACGAAAGGTAAAATAGAAGGAGAAAAAATTGTTCAAATCTAAAATCAAATGGTTCCTGGCACCGGCGCTGGCATTGGCTGCAATCCTGGCCCTGGCAGGTTGTACCGCCAGCCCAACGACAACGACTAATCCAACCGCGACCGGTCCGGCTGCTACAACCACAGCTTCAGCCTTATCCGGTTCATTCAAGATTATCGGCTCCAACACGGTCACGCCGTTAAGCTCGATATGGTCAGAGAATTTTATGAAAGCGAATCCTAAAGCCAGCATAGCGGTCAGCGGGCCCGGTTCCGGCGCCGGCATCGCCGCTCTCATCGACGGCACAACGGACGTCTGCCAGGCCTCCCGCGCGATTAAAAACGCGGAAATCGAACAGGCTAAAGCTAAAGGCGTGAATCCCTATGAAATACAGGTAGCCACGGATGCCCTTTCCGTCGTTGTCAACCCGGCTAATCCCATAAACGAGCTAACGTTTGCCCAGCTTTCCGCGATTTATACCAACCAGATAACCAACTGGAAAGAGGTCGGCGGCAACGATGCGCCCATCGTTGTATTCTCCCGCGACAGCAACTCCGGCACCTTCGCCTACTTCCTCGAGGATGTCGTGCAGATGCCCGGACTCCCTACCGCCAACAAAGAATTGCAGTATGGCGGTAAAGTCATGATGCTCCCCTCCACCGAAGAAGGGATTTCACAGGTCGCGGGCAATCCCAACGCCATCTTTTACTGCGGCCTCGGGTACGTTAACGACTCCGTGAAAACCCTTGGCATAAAGAAGACCCCTGATGATACGGCGGTGCAACCCAGCGTAGAAAATGCTTTGAATGGCACCTATCCTATTTCCCGCCCGCTGTTCTACTACACCAACGGCGAGCCAACCGGGGTGATAAAAGCATACATAGACTACTGCCTGTCTGAAGAAGGTCAGGAGGAAGTGTTAGTCGCAGGATTCGTGCCGCTGGCAAAATAATAAAAATATGGTTTCCTCTCCCCTCCGGGGGAGAGGGGATGGTGGTAAACAGGAGCAGTAATTGGCGATACGCGTACAAGAAAATATAGCCTCCTCTACCGGCGCCGCGGTCTCCGCCCGGGGACTGAAGCGGCGGCGACGGTCTGGCGAAAGGCTCATCGAGGGCTGGATATTCCTGGCGGGAATGCTGGCGATAATTGTCCTGCTGGGTATTATCTTTATCTTGCTTAAGGAAGGCTTGCCTGTATTTGCCAATACAAATCCCTGGGATTTCCTCTTCGGCACAAAATGGTATTTTCTCGCCGACCCGCCGGTCTTCGGCATTACCCCGTTCTTCGTATCAACTCTGATGATTACGCTGATTTCTACAGTCATCGCCGTGCCTATCGGCGTTGCCTGTGCCGCATATCTATCCGAGGTTGCGCCGCCTAAAGTGAGTAATACGGTAAAGCCCATTATAGAAATTCTGGCCGGTATCCCATCGGTGATGATGGGGTTTATCGGGCTGGCGCTGCTTTCGCCTTTTGTACAGAGTTTGTTTAACCTTCCTACAGGCCTAAGCGGCCTTACCGCCGCCATCATGCTTTCGCTAATGAGTTTGCCAATAATCGTCAGCGTCTCGGAAGACGCGCTGCACGCCGTCCCCAAAGAATTTAAAGAGGCGTCTTATGCTTTGGGTGCGACAAAATGGGAAACGATTTGGCATGTATGTATTCCTTCCGCTCTCTCCGGTATCGCCGCGGCGATTATGCTCGGAGTCGGCCGGGCTATCGGGGAAACGATGACAGTACTGATGGTCGCCGGCAACGCTTTAGCCGTGCCTGCTTCACCCGTCGACCCCATGACCACCATGACTTCAATAATCGCTTCCAGCATCGGTAATGCGGTGAGGGGCGGGGTGCAGTACCAGGCGTTGTTTGCCATCGGGCTTATCCTTTTCATTCTGACCCTGGCGGTAAACATCATCGCGGAAAGGGTGCTGGAGCGGCAGAAAAGGAAATTCGCGAGGTAAACGATGACAACGGCGGTTTTCAACTCACGTAAAATAACACAAAACACCGCTTTTACTTTCCTGGGCCTGGCGATGGTCATAACGGTAATACCGGTGCTGTTTATTATAATTTATACTATTGTCCAGGGCGGCGGGGCTTTAAGCTGGGGCTTCATTTCCGAGTTCCCCTCAATGGCTGGGAAGGAGGGCGGGATTTTACCGGCTATCGTCGGTACATTTTACTTGATGCTCGGTACTCTGATTTTCGCTTTACCCATCGGAGTGCTGGCGGGGATTTATTTAACGGAATACGCAAAAGACAACTGGTTGACACGGTTGATTAACCTCGCTATTGTCAACCTGGCAGGCATACCCAGTATCGTCTTCGGTCTTTTTGGCTTGAGCGTTTTCGTGCTGGCTTTCAAGTTCGGTCTATCCCTGCTGGCGGCTAGTCTCACTTTAGCCGCCCAGGCTCTGGCAATGGTTATTACAACATCAAGGGAAGCATTATTAGCCGTACCAAAGGAATATAGAGAGGGAAGTCTGGCAATAGGTGTGACCAAGTGGCAGACAATCAGGCATATCGTTTTGCCGCAGGCGATTCCGGGCATCATCACCGGGGCGGTCCTGGCGATAAGCCGCGCCTCCGGAGAGACCGCGCCGATACTGGTGGTAGGAGCGGCTTTCCTGCTGCCGGCGCTGCCGCAATCGCCCTTCGATCAGTTTATGGCTCTTCCTTACCATCTTTATACCGCGGCGGCCCACGTGCCGGGTATGCCGAAAGAAACAATATGGGGTATAGCCCTGATGCTGCTTATCGTGGTGCTCTCCTTCGATATCCTGGCGGCGGCAATCAGAATTAAAACAAGACAAAGGGAATAGGATGAATACGGTAATTATGAACAAAAATATGGTTAATCTTAACGTACCGGATATCTCTAGCAGGCCGATGGATAGATGCGTCACCAAGCTTAAGGTAGAAAATGCGGACCTTTACTATGGTTCATTTCAGTGTTTGAGGAATGTTACGCTGGATGTCCCTTCGTGCGCCATCACGGCTATCATCGGGCCGTCCGGCTGCGGCAAGTCCTCTCTATTGCGACTCTTCAACCGGATGAACGACCTTATTCCTGGCGTACGGGTGGAAGGAAATGTAGAACTTGACGGTATTCCCATTTATGATTCAAAAATCGATGTTGTGGAGCTAAGGAAGAGGGTGGGAATGGTTTTTCAGAAACCGAACCCTTTTCCAATGTCCATCTTCGAGAATGTGGCCTACGGTCCTAAGCGGCATGGCATTAAAGGCCGCGGCGCGCTCGAAGAAATCGTGGAGAAAAGCCTGAAACAGGCAGCGCTCTGGGATGAGGTTAAAGACAAGCTGCACCAGTCCGGGCTGGCGCTTTCCGGCGGGCAGCAGCAAAGGCTTTGTATCGCCAGGGTGTTAGCCGTAGAACCGGAAGTGATTCTTATGGATGAGCCGTGCAGCGCCCTCGACCCAATCGCAACTTTGAAAATCGAGGACTTAATGCGCAGCCTTTCCGAGAACTACACAATTATCATCGTTACCCATAATATGCAGCAGGCGGCCAGGGTTTCCGATACAGCAGCCTTTATGATGATGGAACCGGACAGGGCGGGGATGCTGGTGGAATACGGTCCCACCGCGCAGCTTTTCACCAACCCCAAAGATAAGCGGACGGAAGACTATATAACGGGTCGCTTCGGTTAGTCTTAAGGAGAAAAGATGGAAACAAGAACGGCATTTCACAGGAAATTAAGAGAAATCCAGGACGATGTCCTGGCGATGGGCAGCATGGTGGCCAAAGCGATATCACGTTCGGTTGAAGCACTGAAGAACCGCGACCTCGATTTAGCTCAACAGGTAATCGCCGATGACAAAAGAATAGACACCAAGCGTTATGAAATCGAGGAAAAGTGCGTCGAGCTTATCGCTACCCAGCAACCGATGGCCGGCGACCTTAGAATTATCCTGGCGGTGCTTAATATCTTATCGGAAGTAGAACGCATCGGCGATTACGGGGAAGGCATAGCCAAAATCGCCATCATGATAGGCGATGAACCGCCGTTAAAACCTTTAATCGATATTCCCCGCATGGCGGAGCAGACGGTGGACATGCTGCTCCGCAGCCTGGATGCTTTTGTAAACCGTGACGCCGAAGCGGCTAAAGAAATCAGCTCCGAAGATGATATGGTAGACCAGCTTTACGACCAGGTTTTTAGAGAGCTGCTAACTTTTATGGCGGAAGACCCCCGGACAATCACCCGCGCCACCCGTTTAATATGGGTAGCCCATAACCTTGAGCGTGCCGCCGACCGTGTTACGAATATTTGTGAGCGTGTGGTCTATGTAGTGACGGGTAAAATGGAAGAGATTGGGGCATCAAAATATTAGGTTTTTCAAAAACCAAGACTTATTGTGATAACTCAGATTCCTCTGATGGGATTTACACTAACGGCAAAAGAATGAAGGTTAATTCAAAGGTACAAGTTCTGTATACCGTAGAGGACTGCCCCGGTTACTAGGCTTAAGTCGGTAATTCAGTATACAAGAGCAAAAGTGGTGGAAAAAGTTCTACCTATTGATACCTCAGCTCCACCAATTTTCAATTAGCCTCAAAAACCGGCAAGATACTTTTCACTGACTACAATTCAGCTTCAAATTTTAGTTCGAATCCCCTTAGGTCGATTTTTTAGATTTTGCTTTTAGCGTATCTATCCTGCCTGGTAGGCTGTAAACTGAAGGCGGATGATGTCATCAATGAGATCTTCAACCTCTTCGTTTTCAGAAACATTTCTGGATACATCCGCTCCGACAACGAGGTGGAATTCACCGCCAGGCCGAATCGCAGCTGGCTGGACAGGCTTGGAGTCAAGGACACTTTTCATCGAGCCGGGCAGCCCATGGCAGAATGGTTACATCGAGTCATTCAAACGGCAAGATGAGGGATGAACTACTCAACCGAGAGGTATTTACGACCATGGAAGAAGCTAAGATATTGATAGCCCAATGGAAGTCGGAATATAATCAGGTCAGACCGCACAGCTCCAGGGGATACCGGCCACCCGCCCCTGTAGCAAAAATGATGGCGGTTACAAAGTAAGAGGTGTATAACTACTTGGGCTAAGGCGATGCAAATGAAAAAAGTCATAATTACATGTTTGGTGCTTTTTATAGCGCTTCAGCTTGCTGCCTGCAGAAGTTCCGAAGATCCTTCAAGGGTAACTACGCCGGATGCTATCGTGACGACGGAGGAAGACGTGGACTCTAAGGAAGAAGTGCAGAAGGTCATGATTCCAAAGGAGATTGAGGAAATCCCGGGCAGGTATTTCGATGAATCTAACCAGCCGGGAACTTTGAAGGATCTGTATTACGATACCTATGAATCCTTTTCCTATAATGAAAAATCAGACCCGCTTCAGAAACATGCGGTTGTATATCTTCCCTATGGGTACAGTGAAGCCCAGCAATACGATGTGTTCTATCTGATGCATGGTGGATGGGGTGATGAGACAAGGACCCTGGGAACACCGGAAAGCCCCTCCTCTTTTAAGAACGCCATAGATAACGCAGTTGCTGCAGGCGAGATGAGACCACTGATCATTGTATGTCCGACCTATAACAATACAAATGAGAACGGTCTGGATTCCGCCAGCTTTTCCCTGGCTATGCAGTTGACGGAAAACTATCATAATGAACTCATAAATGATCTGATCCCGGCGGTAGAAGGGACATACAGTACCTATGCTGCAAGCATAAGCAGAAATGATCTGAGCGATTCCCGCGATCATCGGGGATTCGGAGGTTTTTCCATGGGTTCCGTCGCGACCTGGCGGACATTCCAGTATGGACTGGACTATTTTCACTATTTTCTTCCGATGAGCTGTGGAACATCGTTGAATGATGAAGAAATATTTGCCGCGGCGGAAGGACACGATCCGGATGATTATTTTGTCTTTGTTATGACAGGAACGGACGATTTCGCCTATTCCTACGATAAAGGCCGAACGGATCTGATGAGAGCTTCCAAGTATTTTTCGGATGTTGATGACAATGTAACCGGCAATTATGCATATCGTGTGAAAGAGGGCTATTCACACGGTGGAATAGCGGCGACGGAATATACCTATAACGGGATGAAAGCGTTCTATAGGGGGAATGCAACAGCGGAGGACCGGGAGACAATGCAGTCAGAACAGGATGCATTTACGGTAGATACCAGGATTGAAGACGTAATATCAGATTCTGTTTTTGGGGATTACGGAAGGCTTCTCTTTCCGGCAGATAAAGGATACCTCAGTGGTGATACGCTTGGAGAACTATCCCTGACCTGGTACGGGAACATCAATCCGGACAGAACAGTGGAAATCGCAAATTACTTGAAAGAGCACGCAGAGGCTGGAGACACCATTTTCTATGATATTTATTCTGAGGAAGAGAAAGCGCAGGATTCGGAAAAAGAGGATACGGGATTGTTTTTCTTTCGTGGAAATAAAGGTGCAAAGACAGCCATTGTGAATGCCGGCGGCGGCTTTGTATATGTAGGAGCCATGCAGGACAGTTTTCCTCATGCACTTGTGCTCAGCCAAAAAGGATATAATGCATTTGCCCTGATCTATCGACCCGGAGTCCAGACTGCCTGCGAAGATCTGGCAAGAGCCATCGCTTTCTTACATGAGAATGCGAATATACTCGGAATCGATATGGAGGACTATTCTCTATGGGGTGGATCCGCGGGAGCAAGGATGGCAGCCTGGCTTGGAAGTAACGGAACAGAAAGCTATGGAGAGGCTGCGTATCCGCGTCCGGCAGCTGTTATCATGCAGTATACAGGTCTCTCAGAAGTGACTGGAAAAGAGCCGCCGACATATGCCTGTGTCGGTACCAATGATGGGATTGCTTCTTACACAACAATGCAGGATCGCATTGATCGAATCAAAGCAAATGGTACCGATGCAGAAATAGAGATTTTCCAAGGCCTTTCGCACGGATTTGGACTTGGAGAGGGAACTGTTGCCGAAGGATGGATTGACCGTGCTGTCGATTTCTGGGAGAACCAGATTGACTGAGGAGGAGGAATGGATAATGAGAGCAAAAAAGTGAGTAGAAAGACTCTATGAATCATACAGTTGCGCGCTATTTTGCTAGACTTGGATTTTCCAACATTATATACTGAGAGCAAACGTTAAAGTGAAGTCCCTATTAGTAATACCTATTGATACCTCAGGTCCAGTTTTCATTTAGTGAACTTTAGTGTTCTGCAGTTGCTGAAAAGTGCTCAAGAAGGTGCAGGGAACCATTCTTTCAGTTATTTATACGAAGGCAGGAATATGCTAAAATGTATTTCGAGTGTTTTCGGAATATAAGCGAGAATTCATAATGCGTACCATGCGTAGAATTGTTGTTATCAGTATTCTGCTAAGCAGCGCTCTTTCCCTACTGTTTCCCAGCTTTGGGCGTGAAGGCGTTCATAATGCCGTTTACGCGGCTGACGTGGCAAATCAGGGTTGGGAGTGGGTGCTGGTAGAGACGGTTATAAACCCGAATCTTTTGCCACTGAAGGGAACCGGAACAGGGGGGATAGCGGGAGAGGTTAACATTACTGCCAGCACGATAGATATACGCTACAGCCAAGCGCAATCAGTCAGTTCCTACGCGTTGAGATTTTCACCGCCACCACCCAGGATGAATCCGGGCGAAACGGTGTTGATGGCTGTAAGCGGCGAGGTAATTACAAACCGTAGCGGGTTCCCCTGGGGTGTTTCGATAATGCTTCCCGAGAGTAAAGGCGCCTCCCTTAATGACAAA
>JAQTPO010000155.1 GCA_028712845.1 Dehalococcoidales bacterium
GCGGGTCGAGGGACATGCCGAATAGCTTGGCGAGCATATAGTAGCGCAAATGCTCGCGTTCCGAGAGCCGCCGCCAGCTGACGATAGGCAGCTTACCGCCGGAAATCAACTCGTCATACTTCTCCAGCGAGAAGGTATTCACAAAGAAATCGCCGTTCAGGAATCCCACCGAACCCGCTCCCACACCGACATAGTCGTCGTAGTCGATGATGTATTCATCAATCAGCCGGTCGCCGCGGGAGAAGCACCATGCAGTGGAGGCTTTATAACCACCCTGATAAAGCTCCCGCAGAATCACATCGTAGAATTCTTTTTCATGGGAGGTATCCACTTTACTGAATTTTCTCTCCAATTTACTTTTCTTGTGGGGTGAGGGCATCAAAGGGTAGAAAGTTGCCTGGTCAAGCCCCAGTTCTTTGAAGGTAGCAACATCTTTTTCAAATTGTGCGACCGTTTGCATCGGGAAATTAAATATGAAATCGGCATTGACGGTGTCAAACTGCCCCTGCGCCATTTTCAATTTTTCTCTGGCTTCTTCCCCACTCCCTACCAGTCTACCCATTGCCTTCAAAAGGTCGTTATCGAAGCTCTGCACCCCGATGGATAAACGGTTGATGCCCGCCTTTTTCAACGCGGCGACGATTTCAGGGTTGACTTCGCGGTGGGTAGTCTCCATTGAAATTTGCCTGACATCGAAGTTCTTTTTCAGAAAATCGATAAACCCCAATAGTTCATCCATCAAAACAGTCGGTGTGCCGCCGCCAAAATAGAAATCGGAGAACCGGAAGCCTTTTTCGATATAAAATCCAACTTCTTTCTTCAGGTTAGCAAAATAACGGCGCGCCTTGGCTTCGTCGAACAGGTAACGGTTAAAACAACAAAAAGGGCATAATGTCCGGCAGAATGGAATGTGGATATAAAGGGATGCCCAATCGTCACGCCCGGCTTTTCCCTGTGGAACGATTGGTTGCGGGAATTCATCGCTGAGTTGCAAAAACTTCTTGCCTTCCTGCCGCGTCACCCAGCCGGCAAAACGTGCGGCAGTGATAGAGAGCTTATCGTTTGTCATATTCATTACTTATTTAAGAGCCGTCATTGCGAGCGTAGCGTAGCAATCTCCGGGCAGGGAGGACACCCCCCTCCCTGGGATTCTTCATTTCGTTCAGAATGACAATAAGGAAAATCCTCAACGGGATTGTGATGACAATCCGTTACTTTTTCCGTTTCCAGACGGTACCCTGCGGTGTATCCTCAAGCACCACGCCGATTTCTAACAGCTTATTACGGACATCATCAGCGAGTTTAAACTGTTTGGCGTCCCGCAACTGTTTGCGGGTGGTAACCAGCAGTTCGATAAACGGGGCGGCGTCCGTGAAGGAATTCTCCTGCTCTTTGAGCGTTAAACCGAGCACACCCGCTAATTCCTGAAGCGTCTGACGCGCCTCGCCGGCATCCTGCCCCTTTTCAGATGCCTTATTAATTTCCCGCGCCAAGTCAAACAAGACAGCCAGCGCTTGGGGGCTATTAAAATCATCATCCATCACTTCAATAAATTTTTGGCGGGCTGAGCGGGCATCCAGTTTTTCAGCATTGACCGCACCCGGAGCAGGCACATTATTTAATGCCTGTGCCAATCTCTCCGTACCCCGCTCTGCCGCTTCGATTGCCTCTTCAGATAGAGTGAGAGGATTACGGTAATGCGAACCTAAAATAAAGAGCCTGAACCCATCGGCGCTGTGTTTTTCTAACACCTGTTTGATACCGATAATGTTGCCCAGCGACTTGCTCATCTTTTCTTCACCAAGCTGGAAAAGTCCGTTATGCATCCAGAAACGGGCAAATGGCTTCTTGCCGGTGAAGCATTCGGACTGAGCAATCTCGTTTTCGTGATGGGGGAAAATCAGGTCCTGCCCACCGCCGTGAATGTCAATTGTTTCCCCGAGATATTTCAGTGACATCGCACTGCACTCGATATGCCAGCCTGGTCTGCCCTTACCCCAGGGGCTGTCCCATGCAGGCTCACCGGGTTTTGCCGCCTTCCACAGGGCAAAATCCATCGGATGCTCTTTTTCTTCACCCGGCTCGATACGCGCCCCTGCCATCATCGAATCCAAAGTCCGTTTTGACAGCTTGCCGTAGTCGGGCATACTGCGAACGCGGAAATACACACTCCCGTTTGCAGGGTAGGCGTGGCCTTTATCCACCAGACCGGTAATGACTTCCAGCATCTTGGGAATCTCTTCTGTGGCATAAGGGACAATATCAGGACGGAGAACATTCAGGGATGCCATATCTTCAAAGTAGCGGTTGGCAAATTTTTCTGCCAGTTCCCGCGGCGCAATACCCAGCTTGTTTGCCCGATCGATGATTTTATCCTCGACATCGGTGATGTTCTGCACGTATTTGACCTTGTAGCCACGGAAGACAAGATAGCGGCGGATGGTATCGAAGATAACGGCATTCATCGCATGCCCGAGGTGTGATTCGGCATAGGGTGTTACGCCGCAGACATATATTTTTACCTCGAATCCCTGGGGTTGAAATTCTTCTTTCTGTGCGGAAAGGGTGTTGTAGATTTTCATGTATTTATCCTTTACTTTGCTTTTTGAACCGAGGCAATGGCAAGGGCGGCGATTGCTTCCTCATTGCCAAGCGCGCCCACCTGATTGGCGGTGCTCGCTTTAACACTTACCTGACCGACTGGGATACTCAGTGTTTGATGCAACCGTTCGCGCATACCGTCGATGTAATCCCTGAGACGAGGCTTCTCCGTAATGACGGTAGCATCGATGTTATTTATCAGCCAGCCATTTGTCGCCAGTTTATTTTTTATTTCAGCCAATAATTTCAAACTGCTGATATTCTTGTATTCCGGTTTACCCGGCGGAAAATGCATCCCGATATCACCCATCGCTGCAGCGCCCAGCAAAGCATCGATAATGGCGTGCGTCAAGACATCGGCATCGCTCCAGCCATCCAGTCCACAGTCAAAAGGTATTTCAACACCGCCGAGAACTAATTTGCGCCCCAAAACGAGCGGGTGAATATCGAATCCAATGCCGAACTGCATTTTATCCTTTTCGCCTCTTCAAGAACATCTCAGACGTTGTCAGGTCTGCAGGTGTGGTTATTTTAATATTATCATAGCTCCCCATATAGAGCTTAACCTTCCCGCCTGTCAGCTCCACAATCTGAGCATCATCGGTGACTTCATCGGTAGCTTCACGATAGGCTTTTACCAGCAGGTCGTAGCGAAAGACCTGAGGTGTTTGACAGAGCCATAGACTGTCTCTATGGAGCGTCTGGTGGGCAATCAACTCTTTATCGGCAATTTTAATCGTGTCCGTAGCCGGCATCGCAGCGATGGCGGCGCCGGTTTCTTTTGCCGCCTCTAATCCGCTCTCAATCAGATTTTCGGTAACCAGCGGACGGGCGCCATCCTGAATGATGACCCAATCGCAATCACCCAGTAGCTTCAGTCCTGCCAGCACGGAATCCTGTCGCCTTTTGCCACCGATGCAGACCGCCACCTCTTTATCCCAGTTCTGTGCCGCAATGAGTTCTTTCCCCTCATCGTAGTTGCGTCCGTTGAGCACCACGACAATACGGTCAACACTCGCACAGTCAATGAACGGCTGGAGAACACGCAAAAGCACCGGCTGACCCGCCAGCGGGGCAAAGATTTTGTCCGTGCCTGACATTCGCTGACTTTTACCGGCGGCGACAATTACTGCCCCGACCTCTTCCTGCTCTGCATCCACCATATTCCAGCCTCCTTACCGACTGCCTAGAGTTTAGCATATTTGGGCACGCTTGGGAAACCCACTATGTCATTTCCCGACTGCGCGGGAGTGACAGTTGTCTCCGCTTCTGTTTTCCGTTATGATGTTGCTATGGAAAAAGACAAATTCGCCGAAAAAAGATTCGATATTCAAAAAGAAAACGCCATCGATGTCGCCTGTCTGGAGAAGATTCCCTTCGGTTATGCCGGCACAGCAACAGAAGTGGTGTATGAGACGCAGGAATTTACCTGCGTTTGTCCATGGACCGGACTGCCGGATTTCGGCACATTGACCATCCGCTATATCCCTGATAAATCTCTGATTGAGCTGAAATCTCTGAAATACTATCTGACTTCTTACCGTAACGTGGGCATTATCCAGGAACACGCCGTCAATCGTATTCTCAAAGACCTTGTAAAGCTTGTGAAACCACTTTCAATGACTGTGGAAGCAGAATACAGGGAGAGGGGCGGGATTAAGAGTTGGGCAAC
>JAQTPO010000156.1 GCA_028712845.1 Dehalococcoidales bacterium
TGCCAATAACTATCGCTGGACAAATGATGAACTGGACAGGCACATTGCGCACGCAGTGAAAGATTACTCTGAGTCCGTGCCTTATGAGCAAAAGGCGACCAAGTCCACCACTGCCGGTTCCAGGGATATCGATGTTTCTACCTTGAGCGACCGCATTATGGTGTCAGCGGTGGAATACCCGGTCGGCAATTTCCCTGTTCGATATCAGCGTTTTGCTTTGTGGGGTGATATCATTACTCTGCTCGGCGAAGAGATGCCGGATGGTTCCAATGCTTATATCTACTATGGCAAGCTGCATACTCTTGGCGTCAGCAGTTCAACCATTGCCGCACGGCACGAGGATTTGATTGCCGCAGGGTCTTGCGGCTATGCGGCTTTAGAGTGGGCGGTATATGCTGTCAATCTTGTCAATGTCGGCGGCAGTGCCACCGCCGGTGAACTTCTCGGGTGGGGTCGGGAAAAGACTGACTTCTTTCGTCAGGAATTGAAAAGACTGGGAAGAAAAAATCGGGTCAGAATTAGTTCTCTCTATCAACCATGTTCTCAGCCGGTATCCAAGAGCACCGATGCGGGACCTTAGGAAAGGTGGCAAAAATGAACCTTAAAAACTACATAACAACGTCATTGCGAGTGTAGCGAAGCAATTGCTGGGAGCTGGGAATGTCCTCGTAATGACAACTATTATCCCTATTTCAGCTCTCATTTTAGGAAAGGCGGATGAAAATGAAGGATTTGTATAAACGCTTGTGGTCAAAGATAGGGGGACGTCCCTGGACATACATTCTCCGGGATGCCTGGTATAAGGTAGAAGTTTTATGGCTTATCGGACTGATAGCTCTGGGTGCTTTTCTCGGGCACTGGTTCTGGCATTTAATCTTCTGGCTTTTGCTGGCTTTTGCTTTTGGATATATTGCCGGGCATCTTTTCTGGGGCAAGGACTATATCCCCAATCAGCGGGAAGAGGATAGTGTTAAATGAGAACATTGACAGCAACACTGCTGGCTGCCCAGCAGGCGGGAAGTCATATCCCTTATGTACAGGTTGAAGCGAAAAATAAAGTGGTCGGTGTCATCCGTCTTGTCTGGGAAAGGCTGTACGAGGGGAGTGAGGATGAATACGCTCATGGTTTAACGGTGGCAGGCGATGGGTCGCTTGTCAGGGTTAGAATCACGCTGTCAGCCGATGGCTGTAAACTCTACCGGCAGAGGGTAGGCAATCCCTGTCTCCAGTCTGATTTCAGCACCTGGACATATACTAACCAGTACGATTGTCTGGCAGTAGCGGTAGTTTCTTGCGGCGCGGAGGTCTCTATTTTCTGGCTGAATGGCAATTGTGAACTACGACGGCTCAAGAGCACGGACAACGGCGCAAACTGGTCCAGTCCGGAACTGCTGGACAATTTGCCTTCAACCGACGTCAAAGGTATGGCGGCATCTTACAAACCTAATGGAGATGTGGCGGTCTTCTTTGCTGAACAAACGACTCTCTATGTTAAGAAATGTGTAGCTGGTAACTGGCAGGCGAAGTCCGCCTGGGACAAGACCACCGGTGACCTCTCGGGAATTGCCGCCGTTTATGATGCCGATTGGAACCTGCTCGTTACAGGTCAGGACACGGATGGTAATTATAAGGTCTGGTCGCTGATTTATGGCGATGGCGGTGATGTGCCCGCCGGCTCCTGGTCGAGTCTGAAAGAACTGGCTTCTGCTCCTGCCGGCGGTGACTATGAGTATGGCGGGGTGTTCCTGACTCAGATAGATGTTTATCGTGCTTTCTATGTGGAAAGATTCAATGGCACTCAGAGCTACAACCGCCCTTTCTGGACACACTCGATTCCCGATGCCGGCTTTTGTGACAGTCTCTGGCGTGAGCCGATGCCGTTTAACCTCTCCTGTGAGTATGGTGTTGCGATTGCTCATTACGGGAGTTATGGCTGGCTATCGACGGCTAATGGTGTCTGGCGGGCAAGTCTAGCTGATGCCAGCCTCGATATGACGGTTGATATCATCTCTGTCGGATATGAGGTTTTGCCCGGAGAAGGTCGTCTGGTGGTTGACTTGAGGAACGATGACGGCAGGTACCAATCTCCGGGTGAAGGCGCTTTGGCGGTGCTGAAAGTTGGCAGTCAGCTCGAATTCAGCCCCGGTTTTGTTACTACACAGGGGAATGAAGTTAGCGCCGGTCCTGCCTTCTGGCTCGAGGCATGGGAACATATCAGTTCCGGTGGCAAATGCAGTCTCACTCTGCATGGAGCAGATGGCTGGCGTCTGCTGGAAAACTGGCGGGCACGGCATCAATTTCGCTGGAATAAAAGCTCAGAGGAATTGTCTGTCAAACAAATTCTGGAATTTGTCCTTGCCAGAGTTGGTTTGAAATTGGAAGTGAAATCTCAATCATCGACCATCACCGGGTTCTTTCCTGATTTCACCATCCACCCCGATGACAGAGGAGACCTGCTTATCGGTCGTTTGCTAGCTCTTGTCCCGGATATGATATTAATTGAAGGGATTAAGGTTTATCTGGTATATCCCCAATCTTCAGATAGCTCGGTTTATTCCGTTGGACAGGCTCACAGGATATTGCAGGGAAAATATCATGCAGGCGGATGGCAGACCAATCAGGTTAGTATCGAAGGTTATGATGCCGATAGCGGCGAGCCAATCGTTGTGGATTCATTTGACTGGGAGCATTTGGGATATGCCTATGAAAGAACCAGACGGATTGCAGACAGAAACATCGGCACAGTTGCGGCGGGTCAGGCGCTCGGTAACGCCTGTTTGCGAAAGGCAGAGATAGAATCGGCAAGAGGTATGATATGCGTGCCTGTCAATTGTGGTCAGCAATTATACGATGTTATCGATATTACAGATATACGGACAGGAATGTCTAATACTAAGAGAAGGGTAGTGGGAATACTCTTGAGCTACCGCCCCAACCGCGCCGAATACGAGCAAAAAATATTACTGGGTGGAGTTTAACCGAAATGAGCTTGAAGAAAGCGGTACTGAGAAGTTTTGATTCGGGGAGCTATACCGCCACGATTGAAATTGCGGGCAGCCGCAAGACATATCTTGAAGGTGTTCTCATAGCTCGTAATCTACCGGTGGCAGAAATGATAGTCGGCAGGAAACTGGCGGTGGTTTTCTTCGATGAGCACAATGCTAGAGATGCGGTGGTGATAGCGGTTTATGTCTAAGTGTGTTTTTATTTCTTGTCTTCGGGTTTGATGTCGGCGGTACTGTCAATCATTAATATCTCTTTGTCAGACGTTTGACCTTCGTTAGTTTTAGGCGTGGTGGTATGTATGTGGCGCATCGCCGTTTCCACCCTGGCAATGAGTTCAATATTGCTGAAAGGTTTTACCACGTAATCGTCGGCGCCTAATGCCAGCCCTCTGGCGATATCGACATCCTTCCCTTTGACTGTGAGCATGACTACCGGTACTCTGGAAAAACGCCGGATTTCCTGCAGAACCTGAAAACCGTCGATATCGGGCAGATTCACATCCAGAATTACAGCATCGGGCGTATGTGTTTTTACCAGTTCCACTCCTTTCCACCCATTACTGGCAGAAAGCAAGATGGCATCGCTCCAACGCAATTGGAGGCAGATAGAGACAACCTCTACAATTTCAGGTGAATCATCGACAACAACTATTTTCATAGATAACCAATCTTCTCATTGCGGACAAAAGCCGCTATGATTTACCTCTGACCAGACGCTTAATTCCATAGTATATCACGAATGAACTCGCAACGATTACCAGTATCCCCAGTATGGCAAAAGGGTCGTCCTTCAAACGCGCAAATTCATCTCCCAGTAAGCCCCATGCTCCCATAAAACCTTCCCAGTTGACCTCAGGGCTGACCCACATCCCGATGCCGAGCACCAGCATAATGACACCAACTATGATGATTATGGCGGCTTTTATTCGCGTCCCGATGCTGCCTTTATTCTTAGCTGGCATTTTTATTTACACTCACACTAATGCTTTTCAACATATTGAGAACATCAATTGTGGCGCGCTGGATCTCAACTGATTCTTGTCCTAATACCCTGGCGACATACGGATCCAGTTGTCCGTTCGAGTAAGACGTAATGTTTTCATAGGTTGAGCTGGGTGGCGAAGACAGATATCCTGCTAAAGTAAAGAGTTCGTTTTCTTCGAAACCGAGGGG
>JAQTPO010000027.1 GCA_028712845.1 Dehalococcoidales bacterium
GTTTTTTCAATAGAAAAGAAGGCAAAGCAGGGTCATTTTGGGGTCAAATTTTGATGTTACTACTCATTTGAGAACAAAAAAGCAGAGACAACCTTTGGTTGTCTCTGCTTTAATATTTGATGAGACCCTGTGGCGAGAACTTAGTCAGTAACTGTTAACTGATACCCCACGCCTGGAACGGTGGCAATATATTCCTTCTTCTCATTGTTCCCATTTTTCAATTCTTTACGGATACGCCCGACGAAAACACGGAGGTATTCCTTTTCGTCCCTGTACTCAGGTCCCCATATCTTGTTCAGTAGATGATTGTGAGTAAGGACTTTACCGTTATTTAGCGCCAATTCCACGAGGAGATTATATTCAGTAGGTGTCAACTTTACTTTACGTCCTCCTGCTATAACTTCTCTCCGGGCAAAATTAATATGGAGGTCACCGTTGCTGAAATCGGGGACCCTTGGGACACTACCGCCTATACCGCTTCGCCTTAAAACCGCATCTATCCTCGCCTGAAGTTCTGCCACCCCAAAAGGTTTTGTAACATAGTCATCGGCGCCGGTATTAAAACATTTCACTTTCTCACCAACGTCCTGCTTGGCACTGAGCATAATGATGGGTATCTGTGACCATTCACGAATGCGTCGGCAAGTTTCAATGCCGTCCACACTTGGCATAGTAATATCCATAATAATTATGTCAGGTAGTTCTTTCTCGATAACTGCAAGGGCTTCAGCTCCGTTGGTCGCAAGTAACGTTTCAAATCCGGACGCTTGCAGATGGGCACGGATAAACCTCAGAACCCCCTGATCGTCATCGACAATAAGCACTCGTTTTTTATTCATTTATTCCCTCCCAGATTGGATTTTACCTGTGACATTATTTCATCCACGGAAAATGGTTTGGTGACACACGGCAGCTTTGTTTTTTCCATGAATACCTTATTCTGTAAGCTGATGATGTCTCCGGTGATGCAAATAACCTTTTGAGACAACATCGGGTCAATTTTTTGCATCCTCTCGTAAAACTCGATGCCGTTCATACCGGGCATCTTGATATCCAACAAAATCAAATCGTAACTGGCTTCCTTTAATTTATTAAGAGCTGATTGCGCATCAGAGATGGTCTCTACCTGATAACCGGCAGAGGAAAGTAAGCGATATAGCACGCGGCAAATATTTGGCTCATCATCAATCACGATTATTTTTTTATCAGCTACTGATGTTTCGATACTTTTTGTAACGGGTTTGCTGGTTTCCTTTACCTGATTACCGGATGGGGCTACTATTGGCATTTCAATGATAAAAGTAGCGCCTTTGCCGGGTTGACTTTTGACCTTGATTTTGCCGTTATGCTCTTTGATGATGCCATATGAAATGCTCAATCCCAGACCGGTGCCGCCGTTATCGCCTTTGGTGGTGAAGAACGGGTCAAAGAGTTTATTCACATTTTCTCTGGGAATCCCCACACCATTATCGGTAATTGACGCCCTGATTTTATCGTTAACTTTCTCGGTCGTCACCGTAAGTTTGCCCTGGGTATGCGCCATCGCAATTGCCTGCTCGGCGTTGATAATGATGTTTAGAAACACCTGCTGGATTTGTCCAAAGTTTGCCATCGTTTTCGGCAGGTCAGCGTCCAAACGAGTAATAATCTCAATATTGCTGTTTTTCATCTCATAAGCGCGTATATCCACAGTGCTTTTCAAGACGGCGTTGATATCGACATACTCTTTAACGGTCTTGTTGTGACGGGCAAAAGTCAACAGCTTCTGCACGATACCGGCAGTACGGCGGGCGCCATCGAGTATCACATCTACTGCCTCTCTCATCTGTTCCGGTATCTCCATATCCGCCAGCATCTGCGCAAATCCGATGACACCGGTGAGCGGGTTATTGATTTCATGGGCGATGCCGGCGGCAACCTCACCAATTGATGCCAGACGACTGGTAAGATTAAGCTCCTGCTGTAATGCCTTTTCCTTCTCACTTGCTTTGATTTCTTTGGTGATGTCTCTTATGACATAGGCACATTTAATGACTCTGTGTTTTCCATCGAGTATCGGCGCGGCTTTCACGGAAAAATAGCTCCCCAACGATTCATCGTAACGTTCTACAGAATGCGGTTTTTTCCTCCGCAATGCTAATTTCATCGGGCAATCAACACAGCACTGTGTCTTGCCCCGGATGACTTCATAGCATTTCTTGCCTGATAGCGCATCACCTTGCTGATTGAATAGCGCCAGTCCTGTAAGATTCATTCTTTCTATCGAATAGTCTCTGTTAATGATAAGCATTACTTCATCAAGCGCATTGAAAGAATTACGCCAATCCTCTTCAGCTTTGCTAAGTGCTTCTTCAGCCCGCCGCCGTTCTATCACTTCGATAGCCAGCGATTCACTGGTCTTCAAATGTTCTTTGAGAACATAAACAAGTGCCACAAGGTAAACCGCTAATCTGAGCGCTTGCCAGAGCCACCAGATGATGCCCCATGCTTCGGCGAAATAAAGCGCTTCAACTGCCTGAAACAAAAAAATGATAATAGCAGTGAACAGAAATGATTCTTGGTTACCCGTTCTACGATATTGGCAGAAAAGAGTGACACCTGTGAATAAAAGCAAAGCTGTCGGTATGCTATTTATTATCCAACCGGTTGCGGTAAACTGACCGCCCTGCACTGATTGGGGAATTAATGCTGAGAGGGTTACTGAGAGGATACCGGAGAGGAGGGCTACGAAAGAAACACTGCCTAATACCATGATAGTTTTTTGGGTTGAAATGGTTGTATGTGCGATAACATGACTGGGTGAATTATTAATAATGTAGAGTATAAAGAGAATTCCGCCCAGGATGCCGGCAAAGGCATTCAGCCAGACATAGAGGCTGGTATGGGGAGCCGAGACAGTCAGAAAGCCGCTGGTTATTCCCAGAGCCACCAAACCGGCACTGAAATAAAGTATGCCCGGTCGCATCCTGTACCGAGCCAGCACAAATATTGCCAGTAGCAAAGCCACGAAACTGCCGAGCACTTCTACCGCAGTGTAAGGAACTTCCGCTACCCAGGTTACATCCGGCCATAAAAAGAGGACCGATGCCATTATTGCGGTCGGTATAATCAGTAACAATAACAGAAACAAAGAGTTGCGGTTAATCAACTCGTAGATTTTAGCCGAACGATCCAGCTTGATGTCCCCTGCTTTCAAGATTTTTACTCCCGGGAAGTCTCACCTTAAAAAATTGGCGTACCTTCCTCAAGAGAATTGTAATAGCAGAGAGCATTTGGAGTAAGGTCTGGAGAGGTACGAATTGAGAGACTAATAAATAGTCTTTAGTGAGTTGACCGGATACGGTAGTTTTACCCGGGGGGTCATTCAATTGGCACCTGCAGGTCAGCTCCTGATGCTCGGAAAAGTTAACGACTGTCCGACTAGATTAAGTTTCGTCTTATTGCTTCGGAGACAGCCTGTGCACGGTCGCTAACATTGAGCTTTGCCAGGATATTCCTGATTTCTCTTTTGACAGTGGAAGTGCTGATGTAAAGGTGATTGCTGATTTCTTTACTACTGACACCTTCTGCCACCATCTTCAATACTTCCCGCTGACGTTTGGTTAGAACGGAAACTTGATTGCCCTTGCTAAGCCGGGCAAATTCCGTTACCAGTTCTCTGGTCAACGATGGAGCAATGGGACATAAACCATTCGATACCTGGCGGATAGCTTTTACAATCTGTTCACAATCACTATCCTTAAGAAGATAGCCTGAGGCGCCGGCGGAGATGGCTTCTTTAACAAAATCCTCGGCATAAAGAGTCAACATCAGTATATCGACATCCGGTGATCTTTGCTTGATTTCACGCGTGGCGGTGATACCATCCATTCCCGGCATTTTAAGGTCCATCGTGACAACATCCGGAACGAGTGTTACTGTTTTAGTAATTGCCTCATCTCCGGTACGCGCTTCGCCGATTATTTGAATATCTTTCTCCAACTCCAACATCCGCCGCAAGCCTTCGCGTACTACCTGATGGTCATCGACTATAAGGACACGAATGACCTTGGTACCATTCCCATCCTCGTTATTTATGAAAGTTTCGGAAAGTAACCCTGTTTCAACCATTTTTTATTACACCCCTATCTGTCTGAGTGCTCACTGGAATCATTCTCCCACATGCTGACAGAGGGCGTAAGGTCTAAACAGCTATCAAAGGTGAAACTGTGTGTACAAAATTGCTTAACTTCGAAGGACAATTAATTTGAACGGGGGTGTCATTGGTATGAGCTGTAAGTGCCACAGTCTAAGGCGATGATATATGACTAATCTCAATTTTTAGGAAAATAGGGATAAGGAAGATTCAAAAGCCCTCTCAACTCCCATTTCATAAAGAGAGAAGCTATGACAAGGACTATTTCACAGTCTCGTAAAGAGAAGGCTTCCGATTAAAGAAGTCTTCTCTTCATTGCTTCGGAGACAGCTTGTGCACGGTCGTTAACACCGAGTTTATCGAAAATATTGCGAATCTCTCTTTTAACAGTAGATGTGCTGATGAACAAGTGATTGCCGATATCGTTACCGCTAACCCCTTCTGCAATCAGCTTCAGAATCTCCGTTTGCCGCTTGTTCAATATGGAAGAATTTTCCTGCCGGCTCAGTTTGACATATCTGGTAACCAGGTCGCGTGTCAGAGACGGAGCGATGGGGCAAAGTCCGTCATTTACCTGGTGTACTGCCTTGGTTATTTGTTCCGTATCGCTATCTTTTAAAATGTATCCTGAAGCACCTGCTTCGACTGCTTGTTTCACGAAGTCTTCGGCGTAAAGGGTTAAAATTAAAACGCTGGTATCCGGTTTTTTGTTTTTGATTTCCTGAGTTGCCGCAATGCCGTCCATGCCCGGCATCTTCAGGTCCATAATGACGACATCAGGAGCAAGGGCGCTGGTTTTAACAATTGCCTCCTCGCCGCTTCTTGCCTCACCGATTACCTGTATTTGCTTATCCAGTTCTAATATCCTTCTTAGTCCCTCTCTTACTACCTGATGGTCATCGACAATGAGTACTTTGATGTTAGGTGATTTTCCCATATTCCATCCCTTTTTCAATATATTGTTTCTACAGTTTTTTTGGACGAAACCGGAATACTCAGGACAACATTTGTTCCTAGCCCCGGAGCGCTTTTGATACTTACTAAACCATCAACCAGTTTTGCTCTCTCCTGCATACCAATCAGTCCCATATGCTCCAGCATTAAAGGACTGCTTAATACTATATTCGGATTAAAACCTCTGCCATTATCATTGATTTCTATCCTCAGTTCATTATCGTAAGATTTTATCTTAATTTCAACCTCAGACGCAGTCGAATGTTTCCGGATATTGGTTATGGCCTCCTGCACAATCCAGTATGCCGTGGTTTCTTCCGCTAGAGACAATGCGGTTAACTCATCATCTGTTTCAACACGGCATTGTATCCCTTCTTGATTCAAACACTCTGTTGTTTGACAAATAGCGGGGATTAAACCGATTTCCTGCAGCGGAATAGGTCTGAAATTTGATATGGCGCGACGTAGTTCTCTCACGCTTTTCTGCAGGGTTTCGCGAATTTTATTAAGTTCTACTTCTAGCTCCGTAAGTCTGGATTCTGATATTAAGGTACTGCATGCTTTAATGCCAAAAGAAGCCCCAACCATCCATTGTGCGACACCATCATGAATTTCAATTGCTACTCTTTTGCGTTCGTTTTGCTGTGCGGAAACGATTTCATTTAAGAGACTGTCAACATGAATCGTCTGTTTTTCCACTTGCTTAAACAAGCGACTGTTTTCTAAGGTAATACTTGTCCACCAGTTCAGTATGGAAATAAAGTTGACATCGCTTTTTGTAAAAGTACCGTTACCGGTCATTTTCACATGGTTGCTAGCTCCGATAATTTCCCCACGAATCGTGATGGGCAAACTCATCACGGCGGATATTCCTGCCCCCGACATTTGTTTACACAAACGCTGGTTTTTCTCTGTAGCAACGTCAATTATTATCGGCTCACTTTTTATCATAGCCAGCCGGCATATTTTATCGTAAGCTGAGTTAGTATTACCTGAAGAAGCCTTTACTTCATAATCTCCGGTAGCTTCATTTTTTACTATTACAGATGTGTAGTCCGCCTTTGTGCCTGAAATACTCATCTCTGCAACTAGATTAAAGAATCGGTCAATCTCAATTTCGCCGGCCAGTAAACGGTTTGCCTGTTCCAGTGATGTCAGGACTCGATTACGCAGTCCTTCTTCAATCATATCGGTTTTATTAATCGTCGTGACTATGGCTTCCTTGAATTTATTGATAGTAAAGGGCTCTACGAGGAAAGAACTTATACCGGTTCCGGCGCATTCCACCGTCTGTTTAAGTTTGTTTTCCGGACAGATTATCAAGGTGCCTATTCCGGGAGGAAAATGCGCAAGAAGCATATTAAGAAGTTCCGGTTGTTCAGGGCGCACAATTAAGAGGTCAAAAGGTTGTGAAGCAGCAGTGCTTATTGCATCTGTAACATTACGGACAACGGTAATCTGATAACCTTCTCGAGCCAGAGCCTGAGAATTCAGTTTTCTATCTTTATCTGTTTCCAGTATAAGTAATTTCTTGTTTAACATGTGCCTGAAAATTCCAAGTTTCTCTAATGCAAATAATGTATCTAAAATATCATAAATGCACTCAATTTGTCAACATTATGTCATTATTAAGGTATTTTACCGGCAACCCCCAGTTCAAGCCCACTATTAACCCCAAGGGTGCTGCCAACTACTGAGAGTATTCGCTTTATGCTTGCCGGTTTCGTAATAAAGGCATCTGCTTCTCTGGATAGTTCTTTTACATTTTCGGCCATCAAAAGGTCCGCCCTGGCAGTGAAATAGATTATACGGCAATCGGTGTTTTCACGAATTCTGGAACTTAGTTCTCGACCATCCATACCGGGTAACATAATATCCAGTACTACCAAGTCGGGTTTAGTCTGCTTTACCAGTTCTAATGCCGTCATCCCATCACAGGCAGTAATTACTCTATATCCATCCTTTTGCAATATGCGCTGAAGGATACTGCACAGGGTCGGTTCATCATCTACTACCATTACTAAAGGTGCATTGTCGTCCATCAGAACCTGCCTCCTGTCTTTTGCTTATGCCAAAATTCTCTATTATATCTTTGTAGTACAAATAATTCAGGTATTATTAAAACAGCGTCTTTAATTATTTTGCCTCTTCGATGTTACTGACGGCGTAAATAAAACATAAAATTTGCATTAAAATAATTGCCTCTTGTCATTATGCCCTAATATTGCTATCATTTTGCCGACGTTGATTACGAGGGCTATTTTGAACTACCGGTAATTCCACGACGAATGTAGCTCCTCCCATTTCATTATTTTCAGCTCGGATTAGACCATTGTGGCTGGTAATAACCCCATAAGACGTGCTCAAACCCAGTCCCGTGCCCTCACCGGTCGGTTTCGTAGAAAAGAAAGGATAGAAGACCTGGCTGATGTTTTCATCCGGTATTCCCTGTCCATTGTCAGCAATTATCACCTTAGCCCATTTGGAATCTAACTGCGTAGCAACAATTATTTTCCCGTTATTATAACCTCTCAAAGCCTCTTCTGCATTGAGAATAATATTCATAAAAACATTGACCAATTGTGCTGCATTCCCTGTTACATACAATGGCCCACTGGAATAATTTGTGGACACGGTGA
Source organism: Dehalococcoidales bacterium (assembly GCA_028712845.1). The sequence goes on from JAQTPO010000027.1 coordinate 7,729, forward strand.
TGTTCCTCATCTTCTGCTGATATTTCCGCATCCTTAAGACTTTATCGAGCAAACTGTGTAAATTTACACGGCGCATATACGGCTTTGTCTGCCGACCGTAAGTAAGTAAGTCTGTCATTATCTTAGCCGCACGTTTAGCTTCGTCATGTATGACTTTAAGGTCTTTCTTGATTTGCGGCGGAACATCTTCTCCGGCCATCAATAATTCAGAGTAAAGCAGGATGCTGCCCAAAGGATTATTAACCTCGTGGGCAATACCGGCAGTCATTTCACCCAGTGTTACCATGAGGCGAGAATGTTGTAACTGTTCCTGTGCTTTACGCATCTCGGTGATGTCTTCGCCTGATATCAATATGCCCGTGTCTTTACCTGATGAATCTTTAAGCAGGATATAATTGGAAGTTATGCGTTTCTCCTGACCATTTTTAGCAACTAGAGAGCACTCATAATGGTTTATCGAATCCACGACGCCGGTCGTAAGTTTACTCATAGTTTTTCTAATTTCCCGTCGTGACTTTGCGGGTATAAGCAGACTGAACCAATTTTTACCCGGCAGCTCATCTTGTTCGTAACCGAGAAGAGTGTAACCTCGCCGGTTAATCATCGTTATTTTCCCGGTAAGGTCGATTGCCGCTACCATTACCCCAACGATATTCAAATAAGTATCAGCGAGGTCTTTCTCTCTCTTCAGTTCCGCTTCCATTTGTTTACGTTCGGTAATGTCAACCCAGCTTGTCATCAAATAAGCCGGTTCTACGTCATGCTTAACCGGAACGGAAGTAATTTCTACCCAGAATAAATCGCCGTTTTTCTTATGATATTGTTCCTCAAACCATACCTTGCCCCGCTTCATTGCTATCTGAAAATCATGTTCAGTGCGAGGCAAAGATTCAGAGGTCAACCATGGGTAGGGAGGTTTCAAGCCGATGAGTTCTTCAACGGAAAAACCGGTTAATGTTTCCACTGCGGGGTTAACATATCTAATTGAGGTGTCGGGATTAATAACAATGATAGGGTGTTGATAATTATTTAAGAGGCTGGCAGTGAAACGAATACTTTCGTTCAAAGACTGTTCAATTTTCCTTCGGTCGGTGACATCTGTGAAACACGCCATCACCCAAGTAAACTTACCGGACTCGTCTTTAACCAGGCTGGCAGATAGCTCCACAATAAAAGGCGAGCCGTCCTTCTTTTTTGAGGCTAGTTCGCCTACCCAATGCCCTTCTTTCTGCAGAGTTTGAATCATTTTCTCAGTTTCCATAGGAAACTGACATAGTTCGAGATATGAATGCCCGACTATCTCCGTGCTGCTGGCATACCCCAACATCTTTAGAAATGAGTCATTAACATATGTAATTCTGCCATCAAAATCAACGATGATAATTGCAGAAACAGTAGAAGCCACAGCGCTTGCTAATATGTTATCCCGTATCTTCATTTGTATAATCGCAGAATTATTCAACAAGCGACCGCCTGTCATAAATAGTTTATATTATAGTTCTACACAAGTCTAGAAGTAATAGGCATTGCTGATATTACCATTTATTCCCAAAATTGTTTTGGAGGGGAAATCTGGAAATGTCCGGCTATTCGTAGCCTGATTTAAGGCTGTTTTACTTTAATTAGTTTGACGAATAGCAGCGCCATAGACATTACTACCAGCACATAAGATGATAACCAAATGGCAATAAGAACAGGTGTGCCGGCAGCGACCCCGACTGCGAGTAACGTATTCGCCATCGCGAAAAATCCCCAGCCGACCGCCAGCACTATCCAGAATAGCCATTTCTCACCCATTCTGCGCAGCGTCAGGAAGTAGCCGACTATGGCTAGCAGGACAATGAACCAGGCAAAGCCACAGTTCACCACATAGGAAACAGATGTTCCCATATTCTTCAACCCTCCATAGTTATTTCCAATCTGCGGCTTGCGCCGACAGCAGGTAAATTTGATATTTCCGGCTACTATTATTTAGGCTATTTTGCCCGCTGAACGACCTTTTCGGCATCAGCGAGCAGAAACAATATGTATATATTCTGAAGTTGATTGAATAATTATGTAAGATGCGACAGTGTCAATATTTTGAACCATCGTGGCTCATTGCGCGGGACAGTAGTGCCATTCCAGAACAGAATTTCGGTATCGTTTTTGTTGACTCGATGGAGCTTTCTGGATACACCTGGATATCAGATACTGGATATGGGTTCTAGTATTCATTGTTTCGGACGCAAGGAATGAACCACTCGAATCGTAATGGAGAAGTTATGAACGATAATGGGCACAAAAATGGGACAGTCAGTATTGTTATCCCCGCCCTGAACGAAAGAGAGGGCATCGGTAGAACCATTCGAACAATTCCAAGGTCAAAACTTGAGGCTATGGGTTATAAGGTACAAGTACTGGTAGTGGATAATGGCTCAAACGATGGCACTGGCGAAATAGCCAGACAGGCAGGCGCCGATGTGATTTTTGAACCGAAACGCGGCTACGGCAATGCATATAAAGCAGGATTTGCCGGGGCAACCGGCGATATCATCGCTACATCAGATGCCGATGCTACTTACCCTGTGGAAGATATCCCCAGATTGGTGAAAATAATAGATGAAGATAAAATTGATTTCATCACCACCAACCGATTCGCGATGATGAAAAACGGTGCTATGTCTTTCCGTAACAAAGTAGGCAATGCCGTCCTATCGACCACTATGATGATGCTTTTCGGCTTGAATATAAAAGATTCGCAATCAGGCATGTGGGTCTTCCGCAGGAACATTCTAGATAATCTCAAATTGACCTCGAACACTCCGTTGTCACAGGAGTTAAAAATAGAAGCCTGCCATTTTGCCGGATGTTCATGGAGAGAGGTACCTATCGAATACAGACACCGTGTCGGCAGGGTAAAACTGGGCGGATGGAAGGTCGGTTTTGAAAATCTGTTCCAAATGTTCCATAAAAGATTCGTGAGGTAAATATAATGCCTAAAATAGATGCAACGGTGGTTATCCCGGTACTCAATAGCGAAAACACCATCGCCAAATGCCTCAATTCTATACGTATGAATGTAACTAAGTATAATTATGAAATTATCGTGGTCGATGCCGGCAGTATCGACCATACTGTGGAAATCGCTGAATATTATGCCGATAAGGTTTTACAGGGCAAACCATTTACTATTAATAGGAACGAAGGTATCAAGAATGCTCAGGGCGAAATCATCTGTTTCACAGACAGCGACTGCTCGGTCCCGGAAAACTGGCTTGATGGACTGATTGACGGATTAAAAGAATTGAACGAGAAAGACCCTAAAATCGCCGGAGTCGGTGGTCCTAATACCCCGGTGCTCGATAAACCGTCATCTATTGAACTGGCAATTTCGTATGCAATGAGGTCCCCATTGGTCTCATTCAAAGCCAGGAACACCGCTGTTTACAGTGGATACCGCGAGGTTACTCACAATCCGCCGATGAACTCTGCGTGTTTCAAAATCATTCTTGATGAAATCGGCGGTTTTGTGGAAGAATCCGGATATCCTGAAGACCTCGACCTTGACGCGAGAATCATAAAGCACGGCTACAAGCTCTACTATTTGCCGGAAGTATTAGTATTCCACAAGCACAAGAGTAATCTGGAAGCTTTCATACGCCAGATGCGTGATTTCGGGATGAAAAGATGCCGGGTGAACCGCCAGCACCGTCACATTGCCCGTCTATACCATTATGGCCCCATGGTCTTGTGCTTGATGCTTCTTTCGCCTTTGTTTTTCATTCCGCTGACAATGGCGTTGACTAATGCCCTCTTCGTGAGCATTAAAGACAGGGTTTTCAAACTTTTCTTCCCATTAGTACGCTTAACGGTGGATTTCTATCTTTACTACGGCTTTGGTGAGATAAAAGCGATAATGGAGACCATTACATGAAAATTTACCTCTTGAATCCTCCGTATTTACCGCGCTTCACTCGTGATATGAGATGGCAGGATACAGGCAGGGGCGGAACTCTATACTACCCAATTTGGCTGGCATATGCCACGGGTGTTCTGGAGCAAGCCGGTTTTGAGACAAGGCTCGTTGACACGCCTGCTATGGAATGGGGCATGCCTGAGGTTATCGCTGACATGAAAAAATATCAGCCGGATTTTGTGGTAGTGGACACCAGTTTTCCCAGTCTGAATAACGACCTTAGTGTTTCTGAGGTAATTAAAGAAACTTTCCCTGATGTAAAAACAGCAATGGTCGGCGCGCCTGCATCTCAATTCGCTGAGAAGATGTTATCAGGGAAGGGCATTGATTTTGTTGCCCGCTGGGAGTTTGATTTTGTCCTACGGGATTTGATGATTGCCTTGAACGCCGGCAATAAGGTTTCTGGGGTAAAAGGCATATCGTATAAGAATGGCAGTATAATCCATAATCCCGACCGCGAACTTTCCACTTCCGAAGAGCTGGATACCATACCTTTCGTCTCACAGGTGTATAAAAAACACTTGGACATAAAAAATTATATGCTCACCTATTCTTACTCGATGCATCCGGAAGTGCAGATTTTTACCGGCAGAGGTTGCCCTTTTCAGTGTACTTTTTGCTCATGGCCTCAGACGTTGATGGGACGAAAGCACCGTGTACGCAGTATCGATAATGTGCTGGATGAGATGGAATGGGTGGAAAAGCGTTTTCCGGAAGTAAAACAGGTCTTCATCGAGGATGACACCTTCCCGATCGATAGTAATAGAGTGCTGGAGTTCTGCCGGAAGTATGAAGAGAGAGGCTTAACAATACCCTGGGGCGGACAGGCAAGAGTCGGACTGGAATACGAAACGATGAAAGCAATGAAATCCGCCAATTGCATGATGGTTGATGTCGGGTACGAATCCGGGAATGATTCCATATTAAAAAATGTAAAGAAAGGCATTACTGTCGAGAAAATCAAGGCTTTTCCGGAAGAAGCTAAAAAAGCTGGCTTATCGATTCACGGCAACTGGATAATCGGACTGCCCGGTGAGACAAAGGAAACGATTGCGAATACTGTAAAGCTCATCAAAGAAACGAAAGCCGATGCTATTACAGTCGCAGTAGTAACGCCATTCCCCGGTACTGAAATGTACGATTGGGCAAAGAAAAACGATTATCTGGTAACGGAAGACCCCAACGAATATCTAGATGAGCGGGGGCACCAGAAATCGATTATTTCATATCCGGAGTTATCCAGCGGTGAAATCCGTAAAGCCGTGGATGGTATTCTTAAAAACTATTATCTCTCTTTCTCCTACGTGCCGATTGCTTGCAGACGGGTATTTAGTAAACACGGCTGGAATGAACTGAAAGTTTTATGGCGGAGTGCAATAGCCTTTCTGAAATACTTAACAGGAAAGTGATGAATAATTGTATGACTACGAGAGTATTATTAGTCTCACCACCTTTTTATAAACCGTATTCAGCCAGAGACAATGGGCAGGTACAGGCTGATTCTGCACCTCTGGGATTAGGGTATATTGCTTCATATATCCTTGACAAGTTGCCTGACACAAGGGTAAAGATAATCGATTATGGAGTGGAGACCTATACTCCGGAAAAATGGCAAAATGAACTGGATACTTTCAAACCGGAGGTCGTCGGTATAAGTGTATTGACACTGGGCTATACCAGAAGTATGGAACTTGCCCGTCTGGTAAAAGACTATGATAACCATATCTTGACAGTTGCAGGTGGACCTCATGCCACCGTCAGTCCGGAGGATTGCTTATTCCAATGTGACATCGTGGTACGTGGCGAAGGAGAAGAGACTTTCTCTGAAATTCTGCAGGGTAGAAATCTTGAGAGTATCGACGGCATTTCTTATTTGCAAGGTAACAGGGTAATTAACAACCGGGATAGAGAACGGCTGACAAACCTTGACGCATTACCTTTTCCGGCGCATCACCTGTTCAACAAAACAGCTTATAAACAATATCCCGGCTGGGGAATTATAGGTTCGCGCGGCTGTCCTTATAGCTGTATCTTTTGTGCAAGCCCCAGGTTATGGGGACGTATTATCAAACTCAGAAGTCCGAAAAATCTGGTGGACGAAATCGAATACCTGAATAGCAAATTAGGCGTGACGCATATCGTCTTCCAGGATGATGCTATCAATATCGCCGAATCACGGGCATTTGCAATTTGTGATGAAATTATCAGCCGCGGATTGCATCATAAAGTCAGCTTCGAATGTCAGGTCAGGGCAAACAAAGTCTGTGTTTCATTAGCACTATTCGAGAAGATGCGTGAAGCAAACTTCGTCGACCTTACCTTCGGCATTGAAACCGGGTCTGATAAAGTAATGAAGTCCATTCAAAAATCCCTTACAGTACAGGAAGCGCGAGAAGCTATCAAGGTAGCGCGTCAAGCAGGTATCCCGACCGTTAGCGGCTTTTTCATGATAGGTAACTGGGGGGAAAATGTTCTTGATGTGCTCAAAACATGGTATTTTGTCGCCAGAAATAATGTCGATATGAAACTCACCGTTTGTACTCCGCTTCCCGGCACCGAATTCCACAGGTTAATGAGAGAAAAAAAGTACATGGCTGAAAATACCGATTGGCGCATGGTAAACTGGGTGACGCCTTTGAGCCGTACTGACAAATTATCGAAGCGAAGTATTTCCATACTCTATTATTTGAGTGTCTTATTGGTACATTTACCTACCAGTCTTTCAAGAGGTAGAGAAGTGAAAGCGAAAGGCTTAATCGCAAATATCATGAGCTACGCCAGAAACAGATTCACAGGTTCTTTCAGGAGGCTGGAGAGACAGCGAATCATCAACAAACAGGAGAATAGAGGAAGTGTGGTGACAGGGGGTGGGAAATGACTGATGCGCTAATTTCAATCATATTACCGACCTACAACCGTGCATACTGCGTGGGGCGAACAATAGACGCCATATTGTCACAAAGCTACCATAACTGGGAGTTGATTATTTGTGATGACTGCTCCCCCGATGAGACACAAAAAATCGCCAATTTTTATTGTCAGCATGATAGAAGAGTCCGCTACCATCGCAACCACAAACGTCTGGGTTTACCTGGCAACCGCAATCAGGGCATCAATTTATCACTTGGCAATCTCATTTATTTTATTGAAGACGATGTCGTATTAGAACCGAACTGTCTGGAAAAACTTTTTCGTGCTTTTAAACAACTTGAAACTAATGGTATTAGAGTGGGCGGTATCGGGCCAAGGACATTTGAACCGCCCAAAAAAGGTAAATTATTGCAGTTGGAACGGCAGGTAGCGGGCAGGGCGCGTCAACGTATGAAGATACCCGCTTTCATCGACAGATGGACAGGGTTGATGTATCAGAATTTTGCCCTCGATTGCAGGGATGTTATGGAGACAGTGCTGGTGCCTTCATGGTCATTGTTTGATAAAAAAGCCGTCAGAGCCGTCGGTGGTTATGAAAGCTCAGCCTATAACCGATTCAATTTTTCGCATGAAGAGACAGACCTTTTTGTTAGATTAAAGAGAAGCGGGTATTCTCTTTATTTTCACCCGGAAGCGATAGCACACCACCGGCATGAGTCCCGCGGTGGTACCAGAACATCGCCACTGAAATACTATTATTATTACCTGGGCGCGCATCTTATCTTCCTGCTCAGGAATTTCCGTTGGAAAGCCGGTTATATGATACCCGCGTGTCTGGCATTTCTTACCTTCAACGTACTCCGCAGCAGCCCGGCATTAGTGATGAACAGAGAATAGTAACACATCCGTCACTGTCTAAAGTAATACGACAATTTGTAACATTCAATTTTCACTCTTCATGGACTTTTCACAATCTTTCATAGTAGTATAATATCGCATAACGATGAGCTAACACAGGCAAATCAAAATTTTCAATATAGAGATAGTATTTATGAATCTTTTTTCTTTTATTTCTCTGCTCACTTTTGTTATTTATCTTTTCATTGCAGTTATCACATGGACAAAGAATCCCAAAGGCGCTATTAACAGGATTTTTACACTGTTCTGTGTGCTTCTTGCATATGCTGCTTTTACAGAATTCGGATACCGCCAGTCAGATAACAGTGAAACAGCGTATTTCTGGATAAAAGCAAACGCTTTCCGTCCTCTGGCATTTTCCGTGTTAATGCACTTCGTACTAGTCTTCACCGGGCAAACTAAACTGATGAAAAACGTGTTTACCTATATTTTAATATATGCTCCCTCGTTTGCCGTATCTTTTCTATCATTATTCACACATCTTCTTATTTCCGGGGTGGTAAAAGAATGGTGGGGTTGGACATACATTCGCCAGGCGGGATTGACCAGGGATATTGCGCAGCTCTGGTCTTTCTGTCTGACAATATTAAGCCTGTATTTCTGCTGGCGACTTTATTCCAGGGCTGAAGGCATGCAGAGAAAGCAAGCCTTTCTGGTCGCAATTGGACTCACGGTTACATCACTCGCTTCTCTAATTGGCGATGAGCTACTACCTTTCTTAAATATCTCTTTCCCAGAATTGACTGTCTCTTTTAGCGTTTTTGGAGCCATATTTATTCTTTACGCAATCTGGAAGTATGAACTGTTTGCTCTGACCGCATCAACAGCTGCACAGGAGATTATGTCAACGATGTCGGACTTGGTACTTTTGGTTAATCCCGAAAGAAAATTACTGATAGTTAACAGAGCCGCGTTAGAAGTTCTGGGATATAAATCAGAAGAATTGATCGGTCAATCATTGGAAGTAATAATAGATGAAAAAAATGAGGCAACCGAATCTGATGTTGGTAACACCGTCAATCTGCTAACACAGGGCGAGATACATGATATTGAGATAATATTGAAGACAAAAACAGGTCATGGCATTCCTGTCTCCGTAGCAACATCGTTGGTCAGAGATGAAAATGGTAATGTAAGAGGTTCGGTTTGTATCGCCCGTGATAGCACTGAACGTAAGCGTGTGCAAGAGAACCTGCAGCATCTTTACGAACGTGAAAAATATCTGCGACAGGACCTTGAAAAAGAGAGTAGAAAAAGAGCTGGTTTCATGCGGGCTCTGGTACACGAACTGAAAACTCCATTAGCCGCAATAATGTCTGCCAGTGAATTACTGGAGAATGAAAAGAAAGACCAACTTGCTACAAACTTAATCAGGATTATCCGCCGTAGCGGCTCTAATCTGGACTCCAGAATTAATGAACTCTTTGACTTGGCACAGGGTGAAATCGGCATGCTCCAGATTAAGCCGGTTGTGCTTGATCCACTGGTAATTCTTCACCATGTCAATGACAGTATGTCTCCAGCGATTGCAAATCAACAGCAGTCTCTAGTATGGGAATTGCCAACTTCATTGCCTCAGGTTGTGGCTGACAAAGATAGATTGCAACAGATTCTTTTTAACCTGATTGATAATGCCTCCAAATATAACATGGATGGCGGAAAGATAACTTTACGCTCTGCCGTAAATGATAATTATCTGATAATATCCATTCACGACACCGGTAGAGGGATTCCTAAAGAGGAACAATTGAACATTTTCAATCCGTATATCCGTCTGGAAAGCGGTAAAAGGCCTGTCGGGGGATTGGGCTTAGGGTTGGCAATCTGCAAAATGCTGGTAGAGCTTCACAAAGGTCAAATTTGGGTGGAGAGTGAACTCGGCAAAGGTAGCGCTTTTACCTTCACTTTACCGCTAGCGACAGAAAAAGATATTCTCGCCCAGAATGCCGAGGCTATGCAATATCCTCAATATTAATACTACTATTCA
>JAQTPO010000157.1 GCA_028712845.1 Dehalococcoidales bacterium
GATTATGAAGAAAAAGATTATTGTCTCCGGGTCATTAGCATACGATAGGATAATGGATTTTCCGGGATACTTTTCTGAACATATCCTCCCGGAGAAGATACACATGTTAAATATCGCCTTTCAAGTGGATGGGATAGTGGAGAAGTTCGGTGGAACGGCAGGCAATATTGCCTATGCCCTCAGCCTTTTGGGTGAGCATCCTGTAGTATCCGCTACTATCGGACACGATTACCATCGCTACTTCGAATGGCTTAAAAAGAACAAGATTGCAACCAATGATATAAAAATAATCGAGAACGATTTTACAGCCAGCGCCTATATAACTACTGACCGGGCTGACAACCAGATAACCGGGTTCCATCCGGGCGCTATGAAATACACTGCCTCTCTGGATTTCGACAAACTAAATCCCAAAGAAACAATTATTACCGTCTCTCCGGGAAATCTTGATGACATGCTGAATTATCCCCGCCTTTGTAAGTCCAGGGGTATTGATTATATTTTTGATCCCGGGCAATCGCTACCAATGCTGAAAGCTGAAAACCTGAAACAATCAATTGAGGGGTGCCTGATTTTGATTGCCAATGACTATGAACTGGAGCTGATAACAAACAAGACCGGATTAAAGAGAGAAGCCTTACAGAAACTGGCGCATACAATAATTGTTACTCAAGGAGAAGCAGGTTCTCTGGTCTCTTCCCGGGAGGAAGTAATTAGAATTCCTGCGGTTAAACCGAAGAAGGCAGTGGACCCGACAGGCGCGGGCGATGCCTACAGGGGCGGACTGATAAGCGGGCTGGTACAGGGAAAAAGCATCAAGGATTGTGCGATGATGGGCAGCGTCTGCGCGTCCTTTTGTGTAGAGTGCCACGGCACTCAGGACTACAGGTTTAGCAAAGAAGAATTTGACGAAAGGCTCAAGGGCTGCCACTAAAATTGTGCAGTATATTGCGCTTCATGAAAGATTAAGGGAATTAGTAAATGACTTGATTCGATTGAATGCGCACAACTACACTAGATCGTAGTATTCTGGATAATATAAAACCAACGCCCGACGGTTATCGGCATCGTAAGGATATTTATTACCAGGCTAAAAGAAGCTATTTCTTGGTCTTGGTTTTTTCAGCTTTGCGCAGGTCTTCCGCCTTGGTTTGTTTGTGACGGTGTTCGCGTAAAGCCATTTTCTTACCTTTGTTCATATCTATTAATTTACCTCAATTCAAATATTTTTGCCACTTTTACCTTGATGAATTTTCACAAAGCGGTCAAAAGAGCGGTCGTACGTTCTTTCTACATCATCCGGGAAGACACAGGCGGGCAATTCTTCCATGCGGAGATGATAAGTCATACATTCACAACACCTGCCTTTACGCTCGCAGGGTTCGTAAGTACAATTGCAGTGTGTTTGATTGGCTTCTAAATTACATTCCATTATCGTAGATACTTTTTCCGAATCAAAGTGGACAGTTCCGCCAGTAACTGCAGGGCGCGCTCCGCCGCAGATTCACTACCGATTGGCCCCAATCCACAGGCAGGCAACAATAATCCCTGTTCAATCAGTGTATTTAAGGCAATCCCCTTGCGCGTGAAAGGCGACATTGCCGATTCAAGACGGTCTTTCAAACTGGCAACGCTTTCTTTAGCGACCGATTCGGCATCGGTGGGAATAACACCCCAGCCGATGCAACCGCCCCTATCCAGAAATTTCTTGACTTCCGTTGTGTAGATGGCAAGCGAATCGGGGTAATTGTAGGCATCGTAATGGATGATATTCGTGCTGGTCTGCATCAAAACCGACCAATCGGTGTTGCCGCAACAGTGGATGCCTTTAATGCCCTTGATGCCGGCAAAGGTTTCTTCCAATATACTGATAACCTGCTCGCGGGATAACTGCATCGCAATCGACCCGAAAGCGGTCATAAACGGTTCGTCAACGAAGATGATGGTATTCTTGCAGAGCTTGCTCAATGCCTGTTCCTGACAGCTTGCCTTGAGCCGCAGAAACTTGGGCACTACGTCACCGAGCGTCTCATCGTAGAGAATGCCCTTGCCGGTTTCGTCCGTGACGGTCAAGCCCCAGCTAACGGGACCGGTGACATGTCCTTTGACGGCACGCGGCGCTAATTTCGGCAACGCCAGAAAAGCATTGAATCCCGCCGCATATTCAGGACTCAGAGCGTATTTACTGAAATCGTTGGCAAGGTAATCAGTATAGAATCGCTCCAGTTGTTGGGTTAAATCCTGTTTGCGGTCAACATAAATTTTATCGTTCTTAATGACCACACCGGGGAAGCCTTCGCTGTACTGGGCATACATATTTTCCAGAAAGGAACGTTTGGACAATTGAGGCCAGGCGGGAATATCACGCAGATAATGGGCTACCTGCGCGCAGGCTTGTACCGCATCTTTGTGCGGCAGACTGCCGATGATAGTGGGTAAGCAACTAAATTTAGTGTCTGGCATTATTCTCCTCTGCCCCCTATTGTCATTCCCGCGAAGGCGGGAATCCATAAGGATTGATGCTGGATTCCGTGTCATCCCATATCAAGTCTTGTCCTGAACTAGATTCAGGAACGGGACAGGCGCACGGAATGACGAATTATGTAATGGCACCTGCGGTGTCACTTTATATATTTTTCTATCAGTAACCCCAGCTTCTTTCTCTGGACGGCGGGGATTTTCTCCGGCGCCGTGACAATCGCTCCTGCCAGCGCATCAGCACAATTGCAATCTCTTGCCTGGGGGATTTTCTTCACTGCCAGTTTGATGATGCGCTTTGACGTGTCGATATTCGTCTGCATCGTCTTAATGATAGTCTCTACGTCCACCGGTTTTCCAGGTTCCCACCAGCTATCATAATCCGTAACGCAGGCAATAACAGCGTAGCAGATTTCAGCCTCGCGCGCCAGCTTTGCTTCGGGTAATGCAGTCATACCGATGACATCCGCACCCCAGCTACGATAGAGTTTTGATTCCGCCCGCGTTGAAAAAGCCGGACCTTCCATACAAACATAGGTGCCTTTGTGGTGGACGGTAGCGCCGGCTTCTCTTGCCGCTTCATAGAGAATCTGGTTAAGCTCCCGGCAGAAAGGCTGGGCAAAACCGATATGAGCCACAATACCATCCGTGAAAAAGGTACTGATGCGGTTACGGGTGCGGTCGATGAGCTGGTCGGGAATCAGTAAATGTCCGGGCGCATACTCCTGCTTGAAACTGCCGCAACTGCAGACGGCGATGATTTGCTGAACACCCAATGATTTCAGGGCGTAGATATTGGCACGGGAGGGCAGTTCCGTGGGGGAGATAAAATGCCCGCGACCGTGCCTGGGGAGAAAGGCAATGCCGACGCCATCCAGCTTGCCGATGGTGATGACATCAGACGGCTTGCCGAAAGGTGTGTCTAAATCGACCTGCTCGATATCCGTCAATCCATCGATATTTTCTAAACCCGTCCCCCCGATGACGGCAATTTTAGCTTGTGGTTTGGTTTTAGCGGGCATTATATTACTCCTTGTAATTAATAAAATTAAGGTATGGAGAATTACGGTTGCTTATACGCGATACTACGATGTGCGACACGGTGAACAAAGATGCGATTTTCATCCCGATCAACTGTGTAAAAAATACGATAGTCGCCGAGTCTCAGTTTGAAGAACTCGCTATATTCACCTTTCAGCCTTTTGGGCTTGATGGCGTCCAAATTCTCAGATAACCACTTCAGTTTAAGCAAAACACGGACACTTGTGGTTTCATCCATCCGCTTAATTGATGCAGAAGCGGCAGAGAGCACCTCAAGCTGATAACCCATTACAAATCGAATCCTAACCCTTTAGCTAATTTATCCAGAGGAACACCTCTCTTCCCTTTACGTACGGCAGTTAAAGATGCTTTCAGCTTCCTTCCAAATTCCTCCCTCAAAACCAGCCCTTCATCCGGGTCACCAAGATATTCCTGTAGTTTTTCTTCAACGGCCTCTTCAATCATTTTTCTGAGGTCTGCGAGGGTGATATCTTTTATGCTCGAATCATTTGTTTTTGTTATCATACCCCACCTCCTCTTGCTGTGCTTCTATTATAGCGGATAACCGAATATTTCAACATAGGTGTTTTCTAAACCCGTCCCCCCGATGACGGC
>JAQTPO010000158.1 GCA_028712845.1 Dehalococcoidales bacterium
ATGCTAGGATTGGCATACCGAATTTCATTATGTTTCCTCCTCGAAATTTCTTTGTCTAAGTAAGATAACGAAAGAGCACAGGAAAGTGTCAGGCCAACCGGCGGGAAATTTTAAGTTACAGGCTCAGATAGCCTGAAAGTTTCCGGGAAGTACTATTTGTTGCCTTTTCCCTGGCTTGCACCGGGCTTCTGTTCGGCTGGCGCTGGCTCCTGCTGGGAACCGCTTTCGCTAATCTGTGGCTTGAGAATGTACTTTCCATTGTTACCGGTGGCTATCACCGTAATATCGAAAGTGAAGCTGGTAACCGTTCCAGCCGTGATGTTGAATGAATTTGATATGTGTAATTTGTTGCCCGGCAGCTTTATATTTATGGTCTGCCCGGTTGACTTCAGTTTTCCCTCTACCTTGCTTACATAAACAATAACCTGTGAATACTGTCCTTCCGGAACGTCACCCCGCCAGATTTCCTGGGACTGTGCCCCTAGGAGCTGTGTCAGGTCCACGGTTTTTACATCCGGGATGAAGTTGACGTCTGAACTGGCAGTCTGCAGGCTGACCCTGGAAATCGTAACGTTGAGGCTTTCGAAGTCTCCGATATCATTAGGCTCATCGCTGATAAAGAAAGCAAAATTGCCATCGGGATTAGATACCAGTACCGGCGGTTGTGGCTGCAAGCTCTTAAATCCCCAGACACCGGCGAAAACTATGGCCAGAACCAGCACTGCCACCGCTGCCAAGGCGGCAGGCCGGGGGATTATTTTTAGTAATGAAGCAAAAGGCGTAATTTGTTGCCGTTTATCCAGCGCCGCGTAGAATTTCTGCCTGGCCGCTCTTTTGGCTTCGGGCGACGGGGTAAAAGCGTAGCTCTTCTGCATATCCAGCATTGATTGAAGCAGAGGCTTCAGCCTTTCGGCATATTTGGGGTAATCAGACAGGCAGTCTGCCAGAGTTTCACCGCGGTTAATGCGGTCAACGCACTGGTCGAGTATCCGGTCAAAATCCTCGGTCATCAACTTTCCAACCCCATAATCTTGCGCAGCTTTTCGATTGCCGCCCGCTGCATTTCGCGCACTGCCCCATCGCTTTTATTCATAATCTCCCCGGTCTCTTTAGAGGTGAGCCCGCTGAAAAATCGAAGATTGATAACCTCTCTCTGATCCGGGGTTAGCTGTTTCATGGCTTCGGTGAGCAGCCCCAAATCAATATTTTTTTCGGCTTTATCCGCCGGATCGTCATCGTCCGGCAGGATTAATGAGTCCAGGGGCACGGTCTTGCGCTTATCCATTTTCCTGAGATAGTCCACTGTCATATTGTGCGCGATGCGAAATAGCCAGCCCTGCATCGGAATCCCCTGCTCCCGGTAGGACTTCAAAGACTTCAAGGCTTTCAGGAAGACCTCCCCGGCAATGTCTTCGGCTTCCGACCGGTTGCCGATGCGCACAAAAACGTAATGTGCAAGCTTGTCGTAGTATTCCTCGTACAGCCCGGCAAGCCTGGCTTCGTATTCCTTTATGCTCGGCGCACTGTTTTGCTGGTTTGACTTCATTCACCCGTCCCCGGTTTCCATTATATGATAATTCGGGCGACCGGGAACCACTGCCTGAAAATATTTTCTATTCTTAATAACGAAATTGTCATGATATTGTCAGTTAGTCTTTTGGTTATGCTGTCCGCGCCCCTTTCGAAGCGCCATCGGGAAACCGCGATAAATGGCGGCTGGGTTCCTAATAGAATGATTTGCCGGCATTTTTGGCTTCGAATCAAGCCCGGCGTCAGAAGCTAATTTTGACCTGACACTTCAATCGTTCACTCGTTAATAAGTATATGAAACACCTGGAAGACAAGTTCAGCCTTAGCATTATCTCTGCCCTGCAAACAGACGACATCAGGGAGAAGGCATCTTTTTTAAACAGTGTCCCGATTGAGATTACTGCTTCCCTGGTGTTTGTTCAAACCCCTGATATGTGGAGAGAGTATCAGTGGCATCACAGGAATTAAGCCTTGAAACGCCAGAATAATCGGGGCAGTTTGCCAGATAACAACGATGCCGAACAAATGCTAAGTGAAAAAGAAGTAGCCAGCCTCCTTAATATCCGCGTAAATACGGTAAGGCGCTGGAACAAACTCGGTATTTTGAAGTCCTATCGGGTCTCTCACCGTGGCGACCCGGGATTTCGGACGGATGATATTGCCACTTTCTCGGATAATCGCGACAAAATAACTAAGCCGGATTAAAATACCTCATTCACCCGGTCTCGCTACCCAACACTGATTTATATATTTATCCTCCTTTGTTTGATGATAATGGTATAATTTAGGTCAATCAGTGACCCAGAAGCTTCCCCTTATACCAGATGTTGAAACGCTCTCTGTTCTGATTGTCAACCCTGGTAGCCATCATCCTGTTCCGTAATCTTCAGTCAAAGGAGACTATTTAACTTGGATACGCAAAAGCTGGCCGATTACAGCGGGCAATTCCGTGCTGATTTGAAGCCCGGCGATTTCCGTCCCGAGGTAGTTGCCAAACTGGTGGATTTATATTCAAAGATATTCGTCAGGGTCGATGGTTTCTGGTATCTTGCCGTAAAAGAGCGCGTCGGTAATAAAGATGCTTTAGCCTGTGACATTCGGGTGTGGAGCCGCCTCTGCAAATATGAAATGGAGAAAATCACGGAGCAACTGAATATCCGGGGGCATGACGTAACGGCTCTGATGAAAGCCATTCAAATGATTCCCTGGTTGCAGCAAATAGAACACAGGATAGAATGCGAAAGCCAGAATAGCGCTACGCTCACAATTACGGAGTGCGTTACTCTGGCGTCGCTGGAAAAGGAAGGTGAAGGGAGAGAAAATGAGATATGCAACATCGTCGAACCCAGGATATTTAAGTGCTACGCGGAGTTCTTCAACCCTGACATAGAAATAGAGTGTCTAAAATCACCCCCCAGAACCGATAAAAACGGCATTTGCTGCCGCTGGAGATTTCACCTGCGAGGAGAATGATATGGAGGCAAGCGTTACCTATTTTGACAAACCGGGACCGGCGAACACCGATAATACGCTGCGTCTGGCCCGTGAGCGCGCCGATTTTCTCGGCATCAAGCAGGTGGTAGTGGCCTCAACCTATGGCGATACCGCGCTGAAAGCGATGGAAATGTTCAAGAGCTTCAAAATAGTCGTAGTTGGGATTGCCACCGGCCCCCACTATCACGACAAAGAGCAAAAAATCGTTCAATCGTTTTCGCAGGAAGCAAGGCAAATCGTAGAGGCGAACGGAGGAAAGGTTCTGATTTCCACTCATGTTTTCGGTGCCCTGACCCACGCGCTGAATAATCAGTTGGGCTGGAGAGCCAGCCCGATAAACCTGATAGCATCGACCCTGCGTGTCTTCGGCTTCGGCACCAAGGTGGCCTGCGAGGTTACAATGATGTCCGCAGATGCTGGCCTGCTCAATTTCAATGAAGATGTTGTGGCTATTGCGGGCAGTGGCCGGGGTGCTGATACCGCCATCGTACTGCGGCCGGTCAACTCGACCCGTTTCTTTGACCTGAGGGTGAAGGAAATTATTTGTAAACCCCGTGAGGGTTAACCTGCGCTTTAAGCGCGGGATTCAATGCCCAAAGCAGAAAAAGAGCTATAATGAAAGCAGGGGAGATAGTCTTAAGATAATATTATGAATGTAATCGTTTATACCAGCCCAACCTGCTCCTACTGCAGAATGTTGAAAGAGTTTCTTTCGCAAAGGGGTATTGCGTTTGAGGAACGGGATGTTTCCGCAAATCCCGCGGCGGCGCAGGAACTGATGAGAAGCACCGGACAGATGGGGGTGCCGGTGACAATCATCGACGGGCAAACAGTCGTCGGCTTTGACCAACCCCGTCTGGAATACATCTTAAGTCAGAGACAAGAAGGCCAGCGTCTTTCTTTCGGAGCAATGATCGCCGACGCCGGTAAGATTACCGCCAGGCAGGGGTCGGGTATAACCCTCGGGGCTTACATCGGCAAAGTCAGGCTTGCCTCGCCTGCGGAAAGGGCAGGATTGCTGGCGGGAGACATCATTACCGAAATTAATATGCGGCGTATCGCTAACGCCGAGGATCTGGAACACGCTATTTCGAGCCTGAGCAGG
>JAQTPO010000159.1 GCA_028712845.1 Dehalococcoidales bacterium
TTCTTTCTGAGTCGGCACACGTGGATATCTATCGTGCGGTCGGTATCGAGCTGACTGGAACCCCATACTTTTTGTTGTAGCTCCGAACGGCTGATTACTTTCCCTTTATTTTTCACAAAGAAGAGAAGCATATCGAATTCTTTTAACGTGAGGTAGATTTCAGTTTGTCCGACTTTGACCTGATGACCGGCGGTATCAATAAAAATATCATTAGCCTCAGAATCGTTCGCTTTAATTTCAGGACTAATTGTATGCATATCCTGCCTCTCTCTATAGAATTCCTGCATCTTATAGAAAGAGTATAGGAAATGGATGTTTCAAGCGTATTACTGCTAGATTACGATTGTGTTAATTTTGGCATGATGAAGGAATCATATGATTTAAGGCAAAAGATGAAGACTGGCTCGGTCCCGGTGGATAAATCAGGAAACGATAAAGCGGTAGCCGATGTTTCTCCTGACTTTTATCACTGCTGAAGGTTTAGCTTCAAAAATCTCTTTTGAGGGCACAAAATGAATGGTAGAAGTCAGGAAGTCCAATTGGACATTTCGGATGGCATTTCAAGAAAGGGATTGGAGTTTTATTTCTTAATAAAGCGATAGCCGATGTTTCTCACAGTCTCGATAAAAACGTGAGATTGGTCTTCGATTTTACTTCTAAGTCGGCGTATATGGACATCCACCGTCCTGTCTCCGCCGAAATAGTCTTCGCTCCAGACCTGATTGAGCAAACTATCGCGGGTGAAAACTCTGCCGGGATGGCTGGCGAGGAATTTCAGCAATTCGTATTCCTTGAACGTCAATGAAATCAGCCTGCCGCTCACATATACCTCATATTTATTCGGGTCTATCGTCAGGTCGCCCGCCAGGATTTGCCCGTCGGATGCATCTGCTTTCTTTTTGATGAGACGCAGTGCTCTGGTTGCCAGTTCTTTGGTGTTGTATGGTTTGACAATAAAGTCATCGACAGAACCATCCATACTATCCAGTTTTTCCTGGGGAGCAAGGGCAATGATTGGCAAGCCCTTTTCCCGACGCAAATAGCGGCATAACGATTCAACATTCTGAGAACCGGTGAAGTCAACCAGCAATAGACTGACAGTTTGTTTTTTAATTTGCTCGAGGGCATTTTCCCCATCAATGATTGAACATCGAAAGCCGTGCCCGGTAAGTTCCGAGCATAGCTTTATTGTCTCGTTGTTTTGTTTTGCAACAACAGCTATGTTCAACAATGGCTACCTCTAATTCCCTTACATTATACTACAAGATATAATAAACGGAAGGTGGTAAATGCCATGTTCTTTTTTCAGGTTTCTTGTAGAAAGCAAAGGGCATTCCTGGTTTTCGGGTCCACCACTACCTGAGCGCCGGATGGGATTTTAATGACACGGACTACATCTTCAAAACTACGGAAATCCGGCAGTATTTCACTGAAATAATTTGGCGAATCCTCGAAGAAGCTGGCGTTATAATTAGCTGCCTCTTTATTAGGGTAGATAGGAATGTAGATAATTTCTGCTTCTACCAGGTCTTGGAAAAAGTGCGTTCCGTAGGAAACTTCCGGTTCATAGCCCGCTTTTTCATGCGCCATTTCTACCAGGACGGCGGTATTATCAATATCCGCATAGCTCACATTTATACCCAGATCTATATTGGTGCTGCCCCATCTCCCGGGTCCCATCAACATGATTCTGCCCTCTTTTTTACCCAGAACCTCGTTGAGTTTACCGATGACACGTCCCATTGATTTCTTCTTATCGATGGATTCGATATCGGCATACTTCTTCGGGTCAACGTAAATGACATAGCGAATGTCACCGACCACACCGGCGCTGATTGTTAGATTGGATTGGAACAGGATGCGTTCCCGGGGTATATTGCGGAGAGGAGTGACATCAGCTCCCGATGTTTTGGGCAATTGTAAAGCGCGGCACTGTAGAAGATTGATTTTAACATTTCCCTGTACATCGATATGTGCCGTGAACTCCATATCGACCGGTTGTTCCCACGCTTTTTCCAGCTTAGCGAGCATTTCACTGAATATCTTGACCAGAGACGTCCGCTTAATCAGGTTATCAAAAGTCAAGACAAGGTCTTTATCTGCCTTCTCTAAAAACTGCACATCATGAAGATAGCCGTCGGCCATCGATGAAGCCATCAGTCCGATGCGTGGATAATCACCACCCGATAAAACCTCGATGAGAGATTCGGTCGAGAATTGATTTCTTTCCAGGTCGAGCAGGTCAACATTCCGCTGAGAATACTTCGCTATTTGTGCGCCGGCTTCCGGTCTGAGTTCGGGGTGACCGAGGGCAATCATTCTCGGGTAATCACCCCCGACACGATTGACGGCGCGAGTTCCCAGCCCGAATACCAGGCGGAGGATTCCTTTCTTTGGGTCTATGCGGCTCGTCCATGCGTATAAATTCCGCGAGAATGCCACACCGGCAAGGCTCGGGAAAAAGTATTTTTTATAGGGCATCCCGGAAACGCGCTGCACCAGTATTGCCATCTGTTCATCGCCTTCATTCAGCCCCTGTTTTGTGCGGTAGGACAAAACGTCAGGATTCAAAGCGCTGGCATATACCAGTTTCAGCGCCTGCAAGAAGGCTTCCATGCGTTCTTCAGGATTTCCCTGGTTAGCAAGGAAATCACTGCGATATTTACCGGCGAAGGCATTCGTAAAACTGTCCTCCAGCAGACTGCTGGAACGGACGATGATTGGTGCTTGCCCGTAATAATCGAGCATATCCCGGAATTGTTCCATCGTCTCATTTGGAAATTGCCCATCAAGAAACATTTGCTCTACTTTCTCAAAATCCTCTCTTGATAATTGAGGATTTTTGGTCAGCTGCAGACGGAGGCGAAAGAGATTGTTGTTCACCAGAAACGTGAAGAAGACATCAGAGCCGATATAGAAAGAATCATGCTCTTCTAAAATGGTCGAAAAGTCGATTTTACCCGGTTCTTCTACCAGAACACGTCTTGCCAGTAACATACCAACTGCCTTGCCACCGATTTGTCCTGAACCGATAAGACGCTCTCTGATACTGAAGAGGTCATCTGCAATCAGATAGCGGTCGGACAATTTATTGAGCTTATCATGATTACCGAGCATCATACGGGAAAGTTCGCGTTTCAGTACCGCAATTTCAGGGGTGATATTCGGCAAATCCATCGCCGTCTCTTTGTATTGCATCAGTTTGCGGTAAACGCTATTCCATGGCGCTGTGGAGTCAGGTACGGTATGAACCAGGTGTTTGCCCGATGCCGCAAGCACTGAAGCGGCATCTCCGCTCTGAGAAATTAATTGCCATGGTGATTTACTGACCAGATGCGGCAAAAACATTTGCGGGGAATAACGCCCCCACACTTTTAACGGGTGGATATAGGTATTTCCTTCGATGTGGTACACGTCCAATAATATCTGGGTGGTGTCACGTATTCTGGCGATGGTGCTGTGCCCGTGTTGCCCGCGATTTAAGGCAAAGTAAGCGAGGTTTTTTAATTCGAAGATATAGGGACAGGTCACCTGGTAGAAATTGGCTAATAATTCATCGGTAGCCCATTCGCTGACTAAAGTGGATAGATTGTCAAATATGTAGTATGTATTTCCGCCTTGTTTCCCTATTATCTCATGCACTTTACCGCTGAAATAATCGAACCCCGGCGTTGGGTCAATTTTTACTATACTTAAGCCGGAACGTTTTTTCACTACGGGCGGGTGAGGCGCAAACCTTAAGTAAATACAGGCGGCGCCGCTCTGAATAGCCTGTTCCGCAAAAGAATCCGCAAAGCGGGCGTAATCTTCCAAACGGTCGATCTGCCAGACGACGTTATCACCCTGGCGAAGCCCCTGCAGTAGTCCATCGAGTTGAGTTGAGCCACTGCTGATGACGCCAGGAGGTAAAATTTCCATATTGATACTCCGAAAAATAGCGACTATTGAATTTTGAGACATACGGCAACCGTTTGCCGTTAGAATTATGTTAGCATAATGTTTTTTGTGATGTCAATACCATCGGAATACCTGTCGGTCAACGCAATACGGTTATTATTTTCCTCTGTACTTATCGGAAATAATACGGCAAAATATGTCTGTAAATTGCCGTATTAC
>JAQTPO010000160.1 GCA_028712845.1 Dehalococcoidales bacterium
ATTGGATTCCTGCCAGTAACTCGGAAAGGATGGCATTATCCGCCAATGCTTTTTCCACGGCTTTCTCTATACCAATCTGTTTATTAATCAAGTCCGATATTATACTCATCCTCTGAATCCTGAAGGGGAGTTAGTTTTATTTTTGGATAATAATGCACTCTCATCTTACCAAGTAGCAACACTGAAAGCAATTCTAGCGGTTGGTTCTGTTTGCTTTTTCTTTTTGCTCCATTATATAATTGCGCCATCATGAATAAATCAGAAAAAGCAAAGGCTTTAATGCTTGAACACCGTTTCAACTGTTCTCAATCGGTGTTATCTGCGTTTTGTGAGGAATTCGGTTTAGACCGTAATCTGGCGCTTAAGGTTGCGATGGGGTTTGGTGGCGGTATGGGACGTACCGGGAATACTTGCGGTGCTGTCACCGGAGCGTATATGGTTTTAGGGTTATCACAGAAAATGGATGCAGAACACCCGCGGGAAAGCACAGACAGAACGTATCAACTGGTGCAGGAATTCAATAAAAAGTTCAAGGCGCTTAACGGCTCATTACTATGCAAAGAACTCATTGGATATGATTTAAGTTCTCCAGAGCAACTCGCGGAAGCACGTTCCAAAGGTGTTATAGCTGTTATCTGCCCGAAGCTTGTGAGCGATTCCGTAACAATCATGGAGAAGATGTTTTCTACTTATTGAAGAGCACCATCACAATATCGCCGTCCTGCACTTCATATTCGCGCCCTTCCATCCGTTTTTTCCCTGCTTTAGCTACAGCAGCTTCACTTCCCAGTTCCATCAGGTCTTCATAGCGGATGACTTCAAGTCGGATAAAACCTTTTTCCATATCCTTGTGAATCTTGCCTGCCGCCACCGGGGCTTTATCATTCTTCTTGCATGTCCAGGCGCGCACCTCATCTTCACCGACGGTAAAGAAATTGATTAGTCCCAGAATTCTGTAAGCGGCGTGCATCAGGCGTTCCATCGATGACTCTGCCAGCCCTAAATCTTTCAAGAACTCCTTCTGCTCTTCAGGAGCAAGCTGGCTGATATCGGCTTCATCCTTGCCGCAGACGATAAGCATCTCTGCATTTTCCGCATCGGCAATTTGTTTCAGCGCTTTTACATACTTGTTGTCAGCGTCTGCCATCGACTTGATATTGGCAATATAAAGCACCGGTTTTAGCGAGACGAGGTTACACTCGTAAACACTGACAATTTCCTGCGGCGTCAGTTTCTGTTTGCGCGCCGGGATGCCCTGCTGGATAGCCGCATAAATTTTCTGGCAGTGAGTATTTTCACGGATGGCATCTTTATCATTGGCGTGTACCTTCTTCTCCAGACGGATGAGCTTGTTCTGGAGGGTGGTGCTGTCAGCTGCCATTAATTCCAGGTCAACCGTTTCCACGTCACGTACCGGGTCGATAGTTTCATAGGCAAAAGGCACGCCGCCGTCTTCAAAACAACGCGCTACATGTAGTAGCGCTTCGACATCCTTGATATGCCCGAGCAACTTGGAACCGCGACCTTCTCCCGGGGACGAAGTTTGAAGACCCGGAATATCCACTACGTCAAGCGTAGAGGGCACTGTTTTGCGCGGGTGGTACATTTCCACTAGCTTGGTTATCCGCTGGTCAGGGACGTTCACCACAACGCGCTTCATCTCAGTGCCGAAACCGGATGCCCCGGCGGCAGTGATGGCATTAAAAATGGTTGTTTTGCCGCAAGACGGTAATCCCACTAGACCGCAACTTAAGCCCATATCTTATATCCTCTCTAATTTCGTACAATATCATTATAGAGTATAGAGCGTAATTCACAAAATCGATGTTAGAAATCGTTTTATGCTATAATGCCAGTCAACCTTAATGAATTTCTATATTTTGTAAAGGGGACTGCTGAAGAAAAGAATGAGTTGGTCTTGGTGGTAAATAGTCATTGTGAGTGTAACGAAGCAATCTCCGGGAGGCTGGGAGATTCCCCACTCTGAGATTGCCGTGTCATCCTTCTGCGGAAGGATTCCTCGCAATGACATTTTGGATAACGACAAAGGAGCCAATCGGATGAAAGTTGTTGCTATATCAGGTTCACTCCGAAAAGGTAATACCGAGTGGATGCTTAAAAAACTGCTGGAAAGAGTAGCGGAAAATGGGGCGGAAGTGGAACTGATTCTTTTACGGCAGAAAGACATTAAACTCTGCCGGGGATGTTTAGCCTGTGAAGCGGGCGGTAATGACCGCAAGGGCATCTGCAAGATTAAGGACGATATGAACGCAATCTACCCGAAATTGCTGGAGGCTGACTGTCTGGTTCTCGGCACGCCGGCTTACTTTGAATTGGTCTCAGGGCTACTGAAAAACTTCCTGGACAGGACGGTGGCTATCTGGCCCAGGCTGGAAGGCAAACCGGCTGCCGGTTTATCCGTGGCTGAAGAAGGTATCGGGCAGGCGATTCAAAACCTGAAGACGTACGCCGCTCTCTGTAAAATGCCGTGGGTTGGTTCCGTGACCGGTCTGGCGAAAACACCGGGAGAAATAGCGCAGAACAAAAGTGTCACCCGCCGCCTGCTGAAACTGGCAGATAAGATAACCAGTGTTAAATAATGAGACATGGTTGGTATAATCCCAACTATTAAATATCTCATACCAGCGGAAGCTGGTATCCAGTTACTTCTGGATTCTGGATTTCTCTAGAATGGAATTCAGATATAGCGTGTCAAAAAAAGCCAGACCAATTATAGAAGTTGGATGAAACCTACAAATGAGATAATAAGGCGGGTTTCGTCCCGATGCTATCTCGACTTCACACACCCTAAGAGATTGTACTTGTACGGTCGGGTTTCGAACCCGACCGTCAGAGCGGGCAGGTTAAAAACCTGCCTCTACATTCAAGTCCATCTTACAGCGTGTAAATCTCGCTACCGAAGGTGTGCACCCAGTTCTTCTTCAGGACTTCCAGTGCTTTGTTGGTCTTGTTTACGCCGATGATAACGATGGGCTGGCCGCTTTCGCCCCTGCCCAGGTAGGTGTAAAGATAGAGGACGTTAATATCCGCTGCTTTAAGCGGTTTCAGCACGGCTTGCAAACCGCCGGGATGGTCGGGGACTTCAATGGCAAGGACCTCGGTCTCTTTTATAGAGTAGCCGTGGCTCCTCAGGACATTGACGGTCTTTTGCGGGTCATCAGTAACAAATCGGACAGTACTGATATCAGACGTATCGGCAACCGAAATAGCGCGGATATTGATTCCTTCTACCCCCAGGGATTCGCTGATTGCCAGAAACTTACCGGGGGAATTCTCCATGCTTACTGAAATTTGTATAACACTCATCGTTACTCTCTCGCTCCATGCAGGGATTTACTTAATCATCTCGTAACCGGCAAGCAAAGCCCTTTTGTTAACCGTGAATAGAGTTGCTTTGCTGCCCGTGGCAGTTTTCAGGATATCAACCATTGAGTTAATAGAAACGACATTGCTTCTTTTTATAAAAGCGCCGAGCATCACCATATTAGCCGACCGTGGACTCTCTAATTTCTCGGCGGTCTCGGTGGCGGGGACTTTGACAACCTCCACATCGCCTCTGGTGATTTCTATTTCTATCAGGGAAGAATTGACAAAGATGACGCCCCCGGATTCAATCTGATTCTGGAATCTGATTAATGATGGTTGATTCATTGCCACGACGAATTCCGGTGAAGAGGCTACTGGTGAGGCAATTTCTTCATCGGAAACAGCGACAGTGCAATTGGCGGTGCCGCCGCGCATTTCCGCCCCGTAAGAGGGCAAATGAGTTACATTTTTACCTTCGAGCATTGCCGCCTGGGCAATATTGAGTCCCATCGAGATGATGCCTTGCCCGCCAAAACCGGCAAAAATCGTCTTAATCAGCATTTTTTGCCTCAGTAATGTCCTTAATAACTCCCAGCGGGAATTCCTTAACCATTTCCTTATCAATCCACTGCCAGGATTCTACCGGTGTCATCTTCCAGTTGGTAGGGCAGGGGGAAAGAATTTCCACGAGAGAATAACCCAGCCCGTCAATCTGTGTCTGGAAGGCTTTGCGGATGGCTTTTTTCGTACGCTGTATATGCGCCGGTGTATTCACTGCCGTGCGTTCGA
>JAQTPO010000161.1 GCA_028712845.1 Dehalococcoidales bacterium
ATAAAAGTTGAAAGTAATAGACATACAGACATAAATAGAAGAACTCCCCCTCACCTTAATGGAGTAGAAGGTGTTGAGAGATCCGGTGCCTATCACTCTAGAAGCATGAGCAAGAAATCTTGTACTCTCAATCTAACTAAACCAAGAGCAGTCGAGATTGTTAAGGAGCTTATAAAAAAGAGTGATGTGGTGGTCGAAAACTTTCGTATCGGGGTGATGGAACATTTTGGACTTGGTTACAATATCCTTAGTCAGCTAAAACCTGAACTGATACTGTTATCATTATCGGGTTTGGGTAAAACCGGACCATACAAACATTTCGTTTCTTATAACGAGGAGGCATATGCGTATGGTGGTCTGGGTTACATAACCGGCTATAAGAATGGAGAACCCGGCATGATTTGTGGGGATTATGGTGACTATATTCCATCTAATATGGCAACATTTGCCTTACTTGCTGCTCTACAGTATCGTTCAAGGACAGGAAAAGGTCAAATAATTGATGTCTCAATGGTCGAGACAATAGCAAGTCATATTCCCGAGGCAATTATGGAATATGGTATGAACAACAAAGTGTATGAGCGTATCGGAAATCATATACCAGGGAAAGCCCCGCATAATTGCTATCCATGCAAGGGCGATGACAAATGGGTTGCGATTTCTATCAGTAATGATGATGAGTGGAGAGCCTTCTGCAATATTATCGGCAAACCTGAATGGATAAAGGAAGAGAAATTTAGCGGTCAGTTACATCGTTGCCAGAACCAAGATGAACTTGATAGTCTTATCGGGGTTTGGACAAAAAATTACACGCCATACGAGATTATGCATTTGCTCCAGAGTGCTGGGGTGGCTGCGGGCCCATCACTAAGTATAAAGGAATTAATTGCGGATCCTCACGTAAACGAACGCGGCCTTTTTGTTGCACCAAACCATCCAGTGGTGGGTAAAAGAGTTATGGAGGGCATGCCGTGGAAAATGAGTGCCAGTCAGCCTAAATTTGAACCAGCCCCACTTTTAGGAGAACATAATGATTATGTATTTCGTGAGTTGTTGGGTATGTCTGATGATGAGATCGCTGAACTAATTATTAATGAGATTATCTATTAAACTAATAAGGAGAGTGAAAGAGCATGGTTTTATCAATCAGAGAAAGTTACTACAGTCTATCTTATAGGCGGCCGACGCCCGCTTATATTCACGTGGAGAAGTGTTGGCCTGAGGTGGACAAATATTCACCGTGCGAAGCGAAATGCCCGTTACACATGGATATTCCGAACTACATTATATCTATTGCAATGGGTGATTTTAAGAAAGCTCTCTCTATTATTAGGGAAACTAATCCTCTGCCTTCTATCTGTGGGCGCGTGTGTCATCATCCTTGCGAGATGGATTGCAACAGGAAGATGATTGACAGCCCGATAGCCATTGAGTGGCTGAAGCGTTTTGCGGTAGAACATGGAAAAGGTGAAAAACCGGTACCGATACGCCGAACAAAAGAGGCGAGGGTGGCTGTCATAGGTTCCGGACCGGCTGGACTAACAGCCGCTTACGATTTGGTCGGGAAAGGTTATGGGGTAACTATCTTTGAGGCTGCTCCTACTGCTGGCGGTATACTATCTTCGTCAATACCGGATTTTATCCTGCCAAAAGAAGCAGTTCGTGATGACATCGATTATATCAAGAGCGTTGGTGTTCAGATTCATACCAATGTTAAAGTCGGTAAAGATACGACTCTGGAAGATTTACAGAAGCAAGGGTTTAAGGCAATATTGATTGCTATCGGTGCTCAGAAGGGCGCTGAGTTAAAGATACCCGGTGCTGGTTTGCAGGGGGTCTCAATCGCTCTGCCATTGTTAATGGAGGCTAAACAGGGTAATCTGAAGCCATTTAAGGGAAAGGTTTGGGTGATAGGCGGTGGTGCTGTAGCTATGGATGCCGCCCGAACAGCTCTACGCCATGGTGCCGCGGAGGTACACGTTGCCAGCCTTGAATCAAGAGCAGACATGCCAGCCTTTGACTGGGAGGTTGATGAAGCCGAGAGAGAAGGCGTGCGGATACATCCTTCGCTTTCGCCCCAGGAGTTTATCTCAAAAAATGGCTCTGCGGTAAGCGGTATAAATTTCAAACGGGTTTCATCTACATGGTTGGATAGTGAAGGTGGGATTCACTGGACTTTGATGGATGGTACAGGTAGTGATTACACAGTAGATACCGATGCTGTAATTGTTGCTATAGGACAGGCTACTGATGTAAGAGGTTTGTCCTATGAAAAACTGGGAATCAGCAGGAGAGGTAACATAATCGTTAATGAGGTAAGTGGTCAATCCAATGTCAATGGTATTTTTGCGGCTGGTGATATTGCCGGCACTGGCCGGACCGTCAGTGAATCTATGGCAGCTGGCAGAAGAGCAGCGCTATCGATAGACCAGTATCTCGAAGGACAGCCCATCGTACCAATCAAGGAAAAATTGGAAGTAATAACTATCAAAAAGGAACAGATTCCGAATTGGTTTAGCAGCAAAGAACGATGGGGAATGCCAAAACTACTTTCTGACCAAGCAAGGAGAACTTCCAGAGAGGTTAATCTGGGATATACGGTATGGCAAGCTATGGAAGAAGCTAGACGTTGTCTGAACTGCCGGATGTGTGCGAATTGCATATTTGAGCGCGGGCAATTGTGTATGGAGACCAGTATTCGGTTACTACAGTAATTTTAATTAAATTAAGGGGGGAAAAGATGTGTTTTTACTGTGACTTGTGGGGAGATGGAGGTAAATGGTATTTAAATCCAAGGAATTATTCCAGGCAGATG
The DNA here is from genome assembly GCA_028712845.1 of Dehalococcoidales bacterium. Next base: position 2,816 of record JAQTPO010000161.1, read on the forward strand.
TATTCCAGACGTCCGCCAGGGAAAGGACCGCAGCTTGTTGCTAAAGGACCACAGCTTGTTCGTCAAGAAGGGGCTAAATCAGCAAGTGTATATACACAAGGTGATAGAGAGAAAAACTTAGTAGATTCCCTGGAAAAGGGGGCGGAAGCTTATAAGGAAGCGCTTCAAGCCTTAAAGGACCACATGGAAGAAGCTTCCGGTGGAGGGATGGTAGGCGGGTTTGAGAGTCAGGTAATGTGTATGCAGGAAATTGAGAAAGTGCTGGAATTATCTAGCCCCATTGCAATATTACATTGCATCTGTCGGACGAGGCTTCTTGCAAAAGAAGAGCGCAATGAACTTGAGTATACCTGTTTAGGAACGGGCATAGGGATGTTCAAATGGGAGCGCTGGCCCGAAAGATACAAGGGTGGTGTCAAATTTTTAAGTCTGGAGAAAGCCAAGGAATGGTGCTGGGAGTTTAACAGACGGGGATATGTTCCCATTATCATGATATACGGAGAGCGATTTGTTGGTGGTATATGTATGTGTGATTATCCTGCCTGTGATGCTATTGCCGGGCGATTGGACTTTGGGTGGCACTGCCTAAAGGGTCACTATGTAGCAATAGTAGATGAAGAGAAATGTAATGGTTGTGGAATATGCGCTCAACGTTGCCAGTGGGGTGCTTTGAAATTTGCAGTTACTACTGAGAAAGCAGGTATCGACCAATTCCGATGTTTTGGGTGTGGGCTTTGTCAGACTGCCTGCCCACGTGGTGCTATCGAAATGGTCCCGAGAGAAAACATTCCGGCACTGAAGGAGGTATGGTAATGGTAGACAAGAGTAAAATAAAGATACCTGTATTCTACCCGGTTGACCTAAACAGCTTGCCTATGAAACTACCAAGGATAGAGATAGACGAGAGCAAATGCACTGTGCCATTCTGGTGCAAGAAATGTCTTGAAGCTTGCCCGCATCTGGTATTTTGGGTAGAGACCAAGCGAGATGAGAGATTAAAGGAAACAGACCCGAGGGAGCCTGGACTTTATCGACTTTTAGCGGTGCGTCGAGACAAGTGTACCTTGTGTAATAGATGTGTTGAACTTTGCCCGGAAGGCGCTATTACCATAACATACGAAGGCAAGGTTTTCAAGGGGAAAAAGACAGCCGATACTGCCAAACAAGCAAAAGAATCACCTTATCCTAGATTTGTTGCACCCGAACCGTATTCTTTTGACCTTAATGAAGACATGTTGAACCTCGTACAGCAGGAATTTGACCCCAAGACGGTAGTTGATAGATTTTCCAAAGCTGCA
>JAQTPO010000162.1 GCA_028712845.1 Dehalococcoidales bacterium
AAAAACAGTGGGTGACTGCCGTGGATGACGTTAGTCTGGACGTAGAAGAAGGGGAGTTCTTCGGGTTGCTCGGGGCCAACGGCGCCGGCAAAACCACCCTGATTAAAATGCTTTGCTGTCTGGTTTTGCCCAATTCGGGGAAGGCTGAAATCCTCGGGCACGATATATTGAAAAAAGAGTCGGAAGTGAAAAAGCTGGTGGGTCTGGTAAGCTCTGAAGAAAGGAGTTTTTACTGGCGTCTTACCGGTCGTGAAAATCTGGAGTTTTTTGCTGCTCTTTATCACATGTCCAAGCAACAGGGCAACAAGCGAATCGATGAACTTCTGGAAATGCTGGGGCTTTCTGAGAAAGCGGATATCAGGTTTCAGAACTACTCAACCGGCATGAGACAAAAACTGGCCATTGCCCGTGGTTTGCTCAGCGAGCCACGTGTTCTATTCGTGGATGAGCCGACAAGGAGCCTCGACCCCATCAGCGCCCAGGCTGTCCGTAAGTTCTTCAAGAGGATTGCCGGCGAGGGGAAAACGGTGGTGCTGGCGACCCACAATCTGAATGAAGCAGAACAACTATGCAACCGGGTGGCGATTATGACCAAAGGGCAGGTAAAGGCCCTTGGTACGATGCAGGAGCTTCGCTCTGTTTTTCAGAAGCAGGAAAGGTGCCAGTTGCAGGTAAGACATTTCTCGGAAGAAATAGTGCCCCAGCTTACCCGCATTGATGGGGTGTTCGCATGCCGTCCGGTTTATAGATTAGACGGCATGGCTGACCTTGAAATAATGATATCAGACCGGGTGACGGTGTTGCCGCAGCTTCTGCAGATTTTGGTTAAAAACAATATTGAAGTATGCGACTGTCAATTAAAAAACCTGCCCCTCGAAGATATTTTTGTTCAGGCGCTTCATAATGATGACTCTGCCAGGGAGAAAAAAGATGGCTGTAGCCTCGGCGTTCTTTAAGCGGGACCTGTCGCTGGCACTGAGCTATCGCCTGTCATTTGCATTGCAGCTTATCAGCATCTTTTTCAGCGTGGCATCTTTTTATTTCCTATCCAAGCTCTTCGGCAGCGCATTAGTGTCACAACTTGCGGAATACGGTGGAGACTATTTTTCTTTCGTCCTGATTGGGTTGGCTTTTAACGGCTATTTAAGCCTGTCACTTTCTAATTTTTCCCAGAGTATCCGTGATGGCCAGATGATGGGCACGCTGGAAATCATGCTTCTCAGTCCCACGCGCCTGAGTGCTATTTTAGTATCTTCATCATTATGGTCTTATTTACTCACTACGGTTAACGTCCTCGTTTACTTCATCGTGGGGATTTTATTATTCGGTTTCGACATCAGCAAGGCCAATTTCCTGACTGCTCTCGTGGTGATGATTTTATCAATTGCCAGTTTCAGCAGCATCGGTATCCTGTCGGCAGCCTTTGTCCTCCTGGTAAAGAAAGGCGACCCCGTGTCCTGGATTTATGGCGGTGCCTCCAGCTTGCTGTCCGGAGTTTTGTACCCGATATCAGTTCTGCCGGGTTGGCTCGAACCTTTGTCACGTCTTTTGCCGATGACTTACGCGCTCGATGCCATGCGTCTGGCCATGCTCAAAGGCTATTCGCTTTACGATGTCCGCTTTGATATTTTGGTTTTGCTGGCTTTCACTGTAGTCCTCACACCACTGGCCTTTATGGCTTTCAGTAAGGCGCTCAAACGTGCCAAGATGGAGGGCAGCCTGATACAGTACTGAAGGCGGCTTAATCTAGTGATGAGGAATAATAATGCTCCAGAGTGATATTTTACCCGGCGAAATTCAGAAAAAGTCGGTGAAATCCCGAAAGCACCGGGCATCGCCACGACAGGCTGCCAGGGAAATGTTGCTGCTCTGCTCTACGAGCGGTATTTCTCCCGCCGGGAAAGAACGGATTTCCCGTGTTCTCGCCAGGACTATGGATTGGAAATATTTTATTACGCTGGCTGAACTGCACGGCGTAACACCATTTATCGCCCACAATCTGATCACCAACGGCCTGGCAAGTTGTGTGCCGGAGACGTATATCGGGCGCTTGAAAAAGGCCTATAATAATAATCTTTGCCGGAATATAGTGCTTTCCAGTGAACTGGCAAAGGTTCTGTTGGCCTTGAACCAGCGTAGTATCCCCCATATTGTTCTGAAGGGCACGGTTCTGGCTGAGCAGCTTTATGGGAACCCGGGATTGCGCACGGTTTCTGATATGGATATCCTGGTGCCGCCGGGGAAAGTCAGTGAGGCTGGTTCCGTCCTTACGGAGATAGGATACCGGCAACCCGGGTCAGGAAAAACCAGGGAACACCCGTTCCATGAATCGCCGTATTGTAAAATGGCTCGATTTCCGTTGGTAATCGAGCTGCACCGTGATCTGGATGATCAGAACCTGGTGCATACTCCATTACCAATGATATGGCGTCGGGCTCAACCATTACAGACTCAGGGGGTATCCACAAAGGTTCTTTCTCCCGAAGACACTCTCCTCTTTTTATCCAACCACCTGTCAAAGCACGCAAGCGGCCTGTTAAAATCTTTGAATGATATTGCCGAACTGCTCAAAAAGCACGCTGACACCTTGGACTGGAATTATATTGCCTGGTCAGCTAAGTCCTGGGAGATAGAAACTCCGGTCTATTACGCGCTAAAGAGGGCAAACGAACTGCTTGGTGCGCCGGTTCAGATGCCCGTAATCAGTGGCCTGGAACCCAAAAATCCTCGCCGCTGGCTGGTCAACTTTCTGGTGAACCGCGACTTCTTTGTTTCCAGTACCGGTTCGGCGAAATTGCTGGACGAAACTTATACGGTGGCTCGCAGCCTGATGATGAAGCGCTCTGATCAAAGTAAGCTTGTTTTGTCCAGAAATCGTGGCAGTGACAAAAAAGCACCCTGGATTAGAACGGTAAGCTGGGTGCTATTTGTGTATGGCGCGGCTGGTATAAGGAATGTGGCTGGGGCTGCATACGGGGAAGATGACTTATTACTTTGGCTTTAAATCGAACTCGTTAAACCGGGAGATAAAACTGGCGATATCATCCTGGCGAAATCTTCGATCGCCTCTGGGATTGATGCGGTAAGATTTAATGATATTCTGGTCACTCCAGCGTCTTACGGTGTTAACGTGGATATTAAGCAGGCGAGAAACATCACTGACCGTCAGCATTGTTCCGATATTACCGGCACTATCATCCACTAACCTGGAGAAGTAGTCTTTCATTTCAGTTTCCTCCTGCATGACGTGTGGTAGAAGGCTTCTCTGGTTTCTCACATAACAAAACTAACATATTCATAACAAAACTGACAGATACCTACAATAACGTAATATCAGGGGAAAGTCAAGAACTTTAAGCTATTTTTAAGGATAGTTGACATCTACTTATTAGATTATCTAATAATTTGTTATTTAGATTGGCTAGCTTTCCAGTGTGAGCCAGATGCGTTTCTTGGCCTGGGCAATATAATTTGCCACAGTCCTCAAGTCAACGTTAAGAAAATCAGAAATCGCTCCCTGGTCAATGCCCTGCATCATAAGGCGGATGGAGTAATATCGGGCAAGGTCAATCTGACTGCGTGAAAAGGGGACTCCGACTGCCTTCTGGAGTCTTGCCAGTTCCTGGCTCCCCAGTCCCCGTTTGTATTTTTCAATGGCCGAAGCTACCTCTTCAATTGGCAAACGAGGTCTCTGTGTAATTTCCTCGGCACAGGCGATGAGCCTTTTGCGAAGCGCCTTGGCCGCCGCCAGTTCACCGTTTATCGACAGAGCCTCATACGCTACCGAAGAAAGCCCGGTTAATTTATTCGTCTGCAACATCGGCAGGTCAGCGCAGTAGCGCAGAGCCTGCGAGAGATAATCGGCTTTGTCATTAATTTTTTCCCGCAATATGTCACGGGTGCTGCTTATGGTCATCTGTTTAAACTCAAATCTGAATCAATTCTCCGAATGCTTGTTTAAATCAGTCGTGATTATCATTATGGAGGCATGAGATAAGGTGCCGGTGAGTAAAAGGTCGGAAAATGGTCTGAATTGATGAACATCATATGTGGTTGAGCGGCTAAATTCTGGCACCGGTTTTCTTGGCTCGGTTTCTTCT
>JAQTPO010000163.1 GCA_028712845.1 Dehalococcoidales bacterium
GGGGCCGCGAGGTCATATCCGGGGGCTGATAATCTCGCCTACCCGTGAACTGGCGGAGCAGACCTGTGAAGTTATCAATGGCCTGGGGAGCAAGACCGGTCTTCGGAGTCTCGCCGTTTATGGCGGGGTGAGCATCGAGCAGCAAACCCGGAAGCTGCGTGCCGGTATTGACATCGTTGTAGCCTGCCCCGGCCGCCTGCTCGACCATCTCTGGAAGGGCACACTGAATTTAGCCGGTCTGGAAATCCTCGTCATCGACGAGGCTGACCGTATGTTGGACATGGGCTTTCTGCCCGACACCAGGAATGTCCTCAAATGCATCCTGCATAAACACCAGACATTGCTTTTCTCGGCGACCTTGTCTGCCGATATCCGGAAGCTGGCGCTTGAGATTATGCAGGAACCCATAACCGTACAGGTTGACCTGACACTTCCAGCAAAATCGGTATCACACGCTATTTACCCGGTACCGCACCATCTCAAAACGTCACTGCTAAAAGCAATTTTAAAGAACACCAAAACAGAATCAGTGCTTGTGTTTACCCGTACCAAACACCGAACGGAACGCCTGGCAGAGCAACTGTCGAGGGACGGTTACCGGGTAACTTCGTTACAGGGTAACCTGGCACAAAACCGTCGGCAGGAAGCACTGGATGGTTTCCGCAATGGCTATTACAAGATACTGGTAGCTACCGACATCGCTGCCCGCGGCCTCGATGTCCTGAGCATCTCCCACGTTATTAACTATGACATGCCCGATAGCACCGATGCCTACATTCACCGCATCGGACGGACGGGACGGGTTAACAATAACGGTGACGCACTGACTTTTGTAACCAGCGATGATACCGAGATGGTCAATGCCATTGAGAAAGTCCTTAAGAGGAAAATTGAACGGCGCACGGTGGAAAACTTTGACTATCGGACCCCATCGCCAGTAAAAACGCAAGCCCCCAGGAATCAAAACCGCCGGTTTAGCCCGGAGCGTAGATTCGCTCCCGTTCGTAGCGGGTGGGTGGCCGCGGCAAACGTACGATAAAACTTAAAAAGCCGGAGCAAGCTAAAAATATCGCTCCTTTACCCTGAATATCCGATACCTTCAAGCATGCCATCTGCAGGGCTATCAGGTGAAATCGCTTTTCCGGTTAATCTGGTTCCCGAGAATGTTCGGCTAGGGGAAAAGTTCCTGCTGGGAACTGTTAATGACATTTAGTTAGTTCCAACTCCTCCAGATTCCTCAAATTTATCGTCATCACGGTGTATAGCTACCTTTTCCCCCAAGTCGCCGATGTCAGATAGCTGACACGCTGCCCGCCAGGTGTTTCAGCCGAGTTCGACATTCTTATACAAAATCCGCAAATGTCACATATCTGTTATATTTCCGGCTGGGATTTTATAACTATTTATGTTTAAAAAAGCATGATTAATATAAGATAATAATCAGTTATTTTCTTCACACCTTAAATTGGGAGGTTATATGAAAGGATCAGCCAAGGTAATTGAGTTACTAAATTCTCTATTGGCCCGCGAGCTGACGGTCGTCAATCAATATATGGTGCATGCCGAAATGTGCGACAATTGGGGCTATAATGTTCTCCACGAAATGATTCAAAAGCGTGCGGTGGTTGAGATGAAACACGCGGAAAAACTCATCGGACGCATAATATTTCTCGAAGGCATTCCAGTGGTCAGTGAACTGCAGAAGATGAATATCGGAGAAGATGTCCCCAAGATGTTCATAAACGACCACGAGGCCGAACTTGATGCTGTCAGGCAATATAACGCTGGAATCCTGATATGTGGAGAGGCCAAAGACTTCGCCACACGGGAAATCCTGGAGCACATACTTGACGACGAAGATGGGCACGTCGACAGTATTGAAGCGGTCCAGGACCAAATAGCTCAAATGGGCATTCAGATTTTCCTTTCCGGACAGGTTAAATAAGTTATTTAAAGTAAATATTAACCTGTTTGGTGGGAAATTGGGAAATATTGAAATAGGTTAGAGGATGGAGCATCTTTCACGTTTATGCTCCATCCAAGGCAGTACGCTCAAGCGACTCGATTTGGGATAAGTAAGTCAAAATACAGCATCGGATGGCACAGGCACAACTTCATTCCGGTCTTTCACCACGGCAAGAATTGGCCTTAGCTTTCTAAACCGGTCATTTTGAAGCTAAAATCTGGCTATCCTTTTTATTCGGGATAGTTAATCACCGCTTTCCGGATCAATTTACTTTCAGAGACTAAGCCGCAGCCGATATTTGACAGGCTCAAACCACCGTCTTTGAAAATGTGACCTTTGAACAGTATTAACTCCTTATGATTGTCCAAATCGCTGTAGGAGTGTTGCTGGCCCTGGTCTTTCTTCAAAACCCGGACCAAATCGATATTGTTTCCCGAAAGACGCCCGTGCTGGTGGACACAATCATATGTAACCAAATCCGTGTTCGAAATGGCAAAGTCTTTATTCATGCAATTCTGAACTATTCCCCATATCTTATCGTGTTTCATGATAAGTGCCTCCCTCGTATCCCATCCAATTTCCCGTGAACGCTGTGTATCCATATCCGGTAACCGTCCGAAACGGTGAAACAAAAAGGGTACCACGCCAACTCTTATAATAGCTGCATCGGGTACCCTGTCGTTCGTCGGGAATTTGAGAAAACAATTATTATGTTGTAATGTTCTGAACTATAACTTCAGCGTATTCCCTTGCCTGGTTGTTGTCAAATATTAATACGCCAGCGATATCCTATTGCATTATTAGCTATAATAGCCTATACTTAAATCAATTAAGGTTGAGGTTATACAAGCTCTTCAGAATCGCCAGGTTCTCTTAAGCACTGGATGACCGAAACTCTAATAATAACAAAGATAGGAGGTCATCCAATGAGTTTTCAGGACAAATCACTCCAATGCGCTGACTGTGGCGCAACTTTCACGTTCAGTGTTCAAGATCAGGAATTCTTCGCCCAGAAGGGTTACACCAACGAGCCAAAACGCTGCCCTTCCTGCCGAACGGCAAGGAAATCGGAGCGTACTGGAAGCGGTAGCTATAGCTCTGGTGGCTATGGTTCTCCTCGACAGATGTTCCCCGCAACATGTGCTCAATGTGGCAAGAGCACTGAAGTCCCCTTTCAGCCCCGTGGAGATAAACCGGTCTATTGTAGCGACTGCTACCGGAAAGTCAGACCCGCTAGGTAACCTTAGCAAATGTTGAGTCTTAGGATCGTGCCCGGGAAGCAACCTGCCCGGACACGATCCCAGACAAAGCAAGACGCAGTAATTGCCATTACGCAACTCCGGAAATGGTGAAGGCGAGTGGCATTTCGATTCAGGTTAAAACCAATCTCTACTTCATTCCCGAAAGCGAAGCCGCCCCGAATTAAAGCATGAAAGGGTTTCGGCACAAACGGCTCCAGCCCCAATCATAGATAAAAGGAGACTATCTTGAAAATATATGTGGGTAATTTACCCTATGATGCTACCGAAGACGAAATTTCAGGGGCATTCAGCGCTTACGGCAAAGTGGGATCAGTCGCAATCCCTTCCTATAGGGTGAGCGGACAGCCCAGAGGGTTCGCTTTTGTAGAAATGGCAGAAAAGTCTGAGGGCGAAGCCGCCATCGCTGGTCTTAACGGAAAAATGTTAAAAGACCGAACTATTGTAGTTAACGAGTCACGCCCCCGCGACGACAGCCGGGGTGGTAGAAGCTCGTATGGTAATAGGGGAAGAGGGAGTTATGGCGGCGGCTACGGCGGCGGGAGAGGTGGCCGACCAGGCGGCGGTCGCGACCGAAGATATTAGCTAACCGGGTGATTTGAGAACTTCCCATCGCTTTGTCTTTGATGGCTTATCTTTAACAATCTGGATAGGGCGACCGACTTAGATAGGAGGGGGAAGTATGAATATCTACGTGGGTAACCTGCCGATTGACATGACGGAGGATGAACTCCGACAAATATTCCTTTTTTTCGGCGAAGTGTCATCAGTGATTATGATGAATGATAAATATATCGGCAGCGGCCAGTCCAGAGGGTATGGATACGTGGAAATGGCACTGAAATCTGCCGGTTTTGCCGCAA
>JAQTPO010000028.1 GCA_028712845.1 Dehalococcoidales bacterium
TTTTGTTTACCCGACTCTGCATTATCAGAACGGTGGTATTTTGATTGACGCAAGTGCCGCCACTACTGTCCCCGGTCTGTTTGCTGCCGGTGAGGTAATGGGGGGTGTCCACGGTAGAAATCGTTTAATCGGGAACTCGACCCTGGATATCTTCGTTTTTGGCCGGCGTGCCGGCGTATCAGCCGGACAATATGCCAAACAGGCTAAGGTAGGTAAACTCAGTCTGGAACATGTCCGCAATTGGGAGAAAGAACTCAAGAGCGCCGGTCTTGGAAGTCGGCCGATTTCACCGATTCTTCTCCCGAACTATACACACCATGAGAATCCATTAGGACTCGGTGTCGGCGTTGTTCCTGAAATGGGGGAGGAGTGAGATGCCGTTACGGGTTCAGACTGATGTAAAAGAAGTCGAGGCAGTACTGCACGATATACTGAGCACGGCATTACCACCAGTTGCCAGATGCAGAATGCTTTCCAGTGGCTTTTCGGCAGGGCATACGCTTGATGTGGTTGAAAATCTGGCAGGTATTAAAGCCTGTCTGGGTTGCGGCAACTGCATTGATATCTGTCCGGTGTTAGCGCGTGAGCCGAAACGCCGGGAAAAGACCGAGCAGAGAACATCGATGGCGCTGGAAAACCTTGTCGCGGAGGATTGTGACAGGTGCTATGCCTGTGTGATGTCCTGTCCGCAAGTAGATACCACCGTGAAACATTACATCGTAAACCGTCGTATGGTTGAGGTTATGTCCCGCATCCAGGAGCGAATCGGAGACGTGGGCGAACCTGATTTAGACCTGTTCCTTGAGGAAGCGGTAAGCGGAAGCTAGTCATAAGGAAGGGCGTAAATGGATTTCAATATACCTGAAGATATGAAAATGGTACAAACCATGGCAAGGGATTTTGTCAAAAACCAGCTGATTCCACTGGAGAGACAAGTGCTGGGCCGTGATTCCGATTTAACAGGAGCCAGACAGGCGCTTCTCCCCGAAACCGAAGAGAAGCTGGTCAAGATGGTACAGGATATGGGACTCTGGGGTTTGAGTGTTCCCGAAGCTCTGGGAGGCGTTGGGTTGGGTGTTCTGGGTACCTGTCTGGTTGAAGAAGAGCTGGCAAAGACCATCGTGCCTTTTAATTTTGGCGATGTCACACCGGTGCTTTTTGACTGTAATGAAAAGCAGAAAGCAGAATATTTGATGCCGTTGCTGGAGAGACAGAAACATGCCTATCTGGCGCTCATCGAGCCGGGGAAAGGGACAGACCCCAATGCGCTGGAGATGAAAGCGGAGAAGGTCAATGGCGATTATATTCTGAAGGGTAAAAAGGTGGCGTTCGCTAAAGGGAAAGCTGACTTTGCCATCGTCTTCGCTGTCACCGATCCTCAAAAAAGTGCCAGAGAAGGCGTCACCTGTTTCTTAGTGGATGGCGCCACTCCGGGTTTTTCCATCACCGATGGCGGAGAGAAGACGGGCTGGCAAGCGCAGGTCGCCGAGCCGATAACACTGGTCTTTGATAACTGCAAAGTGAGTGCTGACAAGATACTTGGCGAAGAAGGTAAAGCCTTTAATCTGGGCAAGAAATATCTTCCTACCAGGCGTATCGTCAGAGGCGTGCGGTGCGTGGGTGCGGCAGTCCGGTTGCTGGATGTCTGTACCGAGCACGCAAAATCGTGGCAGAGTTTTGGGAAAGTGATATCGGGCTGGCCCAGTATTCAAGCGGCGCTTTCCGATATTGCCATCGATATTCATGCTGCCAGATTGATGGTCTACGATGCTGCATGGAAAGCAGATGAAGGTCATGACATTCACCAGGAAGCGGCAATGGTTAAGGTTTTTTCCACCGAAATGCTCAAGAGAGTAGCAGACCGTACAGTTCAGGTTAGAGGCGGGCCTGCTCCTGCCAGAGAGTTGCCGCTGGAGACTCTGTGCCAGAGTATGCTCGTGCAGAATGTCGGTGAGCGTGCGCTGGAAGTCCAGAGGTCTATTATTGCCGGAGACATACTGAAACTCGGAACAATTATCTGAAAATATTAGCTAACCTGAGGGAGAAGCTGATGCTGAAAAAGATTAAATTACCTTTAACCTATAAGGATGTAGCCGAATTAAAAGCCGGAGACAATGTCCTGCTTAGCGGCGTGATTTATGTGGCGCGCGATGCTGCGCACAAGAGAATTGTCGAAGCTATGGATAAAGGACAAACCCCGCCATTCGATGTTAAAGGGCAGACAATCTACTATATGGGTCCTGCCCCAGCCAAACCCGGTAATGCCATCGGGGCTGCCGGTCCGACTACAAGTTACAGAATGGACCCCTATGCTCCACGCCTGATGTCGGAAGGTCTGAAAGGTATGATAGGTAAAGGCAAACGCACACCGGCGGTACTGGATGCCATCAAGAAATACAAGGCGGTCTATTTTGCCGCTATCGGCGGTGCGGGTGCGCTTATTTCAAAGAGTATCAAGAAGGCTGATGTGATTGCCTATGAAGAGTTGGGCGCTGAAGCCGTGAGAAGATTGGAGGTCGAAGATTTCCTAGTGACGGTTATCAATGATATCTACGGCGGCGACCTGTACGAGCAGGGGAAAGCTAAATACCGCAAGCCTGTAAGATGATTCGGTCAATCGGGACAGCCTTTCGCCTACCTGCTTAGCTTGATGATTTCTTGCTTTGCGATTTCAATTAAAGTCTGATTATTACTCAGGCTGATAAACTTCTGAAAATCGGCGATTGCTTCATCTTTTTTATCGATGGCTTCGTAGGCAAAAGCCCGGTGATAGTAAGCATCTGACAGATTCGGGTCAATCTCTAATGCCTCATTACAGTCTGCTATTGACTTATTCATATCGCCTTTGCGATTGTATGCTAGTGCCCTGTTAATATAAGCCTGGGCAAGCTTGTGGTCAAGCCCGATTGCTTTATTACAGTCCTGAATCGCCTGGTCGTAGTTGCCTTTAGCGTTATAGGCGGAGGCGCGATTAATATAGGCGAGCGGCAGATTAGGTTCAAGGGCTAATGCCCGGTCACAGTCGATAATTGCATGGTCATAATCCGCAATACTGACATAGGCGGCGGCACGGTTCACATATAACTTTGCCATCAGAGGCTCAACTTTTATGGCTTCGGTGTACTTGGCAATTGCATCAGTATAATTACCCTGTTGGGCAAGCTTAGCAGCGTGGTTAAAATACCATTCTGCGCTGCCCTGCGGGGGTGCGGCACAACCCGCAGCGAACACAGAAATTGCCAGAGATAATGTTACCAGAAAAATCAGAACCGGGCGGCGAAGCATGGATTACCCCTTATCATTTCAGATATAAAAACGATAGCATTACTGTGTGTCGGTGTCAATTTGCAGGTAATAAGAGGCTTGTGATAGCAGGAAAAGTGAACAGGGTTCAGCGGCTTTGGGAATTCTTCGCCTGATGAGTATCCAGCGGATTAGCAGGAGCAAAGCCAGCCCGATAACTGCAGCGATTCCCACACCTGTGCCGATTCTCTGTAACCACCATGCCATAGACAGCGTTTTCTTTTGTGTGAAATTAGCGGTGATTTCCCTGTCTCTATCCATCGTAACAGTGGTAGTCATATCATCACCGGAAGTGTTGCCCGTCCATTTGTTGAATTCAAACCCCTCATTAACCGTGGCGCTGGCGGTGACCTCTGTTCCGGCTATATAACCATTTGCCGGCTGGGTCGGCGAGATAGTAACCTGTCCGCCTTCAATAGGGTCTATGTTGACTGTCAGTTTATAGGTAATTAGTGCAAAGACAGCGGTAGCTTGTTTGGTGCAGGTCATGAGTACGTTGGCGGTACTATTTTTAGCCTCCGCCTCATCTGTAATTGTATCTTTCCAGCGCACGAAGTAGTATCCCGGTGCCGGTATTGCTTTCAACTGGACATTCTGGTTTGCAGGGTATATTTGCTTAAACGGATAGGCAGTGACCAGTGTGTCATCCACCTGCACTTTACCGCCATTTTCGGGGCTGACCAGGACCGTCAGCTCAAATTCTATACCTGGTCAGGCGCCTTCAACTGGCTTTGCGGGGAAAATGCTGATAGCCATAAGGGATAACAGACAGCAGGTTAGCAACCAGCGCGTACCCCGGCTAAACCAGTGTCTCATTTAGCCTCCAGCTCATAGAGCTTTTCGATGATAAATTGAGCGAACATATCACATTTACGCTGCCATTCTCCGGAACTACGGAAGCGTTGCACGTCTTCATTGTCTGAGAAATCAATTCCCAGCAGTTTTTTACATATGATGGTGCCGAATTGGCTGGCAAAACTATCGACCACTTTGCGGGCGTCTTTTCGGGCGGCGCGGCGTGCAATGTCAGCCAGTTGTTTATCAACCGTAGGACAGCGATAGCGCAGCCCCAGATATACCGCCGAAGCGGATACTGCGCCGCAGACGGCTTCTTGCTGTCCGGCAATTCCGCCGTTAAAGGCGATTGTTGCCCACAAAAGGTCTTCATTCCCAAGTTCGGTTGCCTCCCACATAACTTGCAGGACACCGGGACCTCAGTGATAACCACGGTGCATCAGTTCCGCCACTTTGCTTTTGGCTTCGTCCATTGATAACTTCGGTTTTGCTAACATAATTCTACCTCATTTTCAGTTTGAAAACACGAGCGGCATTGCCACCCAGAATAGCGTTTACTTCTGCCTGGCTGAAGACAATGCCATCTTCTCCTTTTACGGTCAGGCCTTTGATGATTTCTATCCATTTTTTATTCGGAACAACCGGTTCGAAGCAGGGTCCATCCGAAGACCATAGTACGTGTTCCGGACCGAGCACGTCCAGTATTTCACGTAAATATCTTCGGAAGATGGCTGGCTTGCTCACGGCGGTTAATTGCCACATCGCCAAATCACCGGTGATATTCTTCTTGTATTGTGCCAGCGCTGCCCAATCATGCCACCAGAGATGTCCCATATGAGCGGCGATAATTTCCACATTCGGAAAGTCCAACGCAATATCATCGAGATAAATGGGGTGAGCAAACTTGGCATGTGAGCGGGGGAGCGGACTGCAATGAGTCAGCAGCGGAACCCCGAACTCATTGGCGATTGCCAGGACTGCATAAGCCTCCGGGCTGTTCGGGTAATAGCCGTGGTCGGGGTGCCATTTTAGTCCGTTCATTTTGAAATCTGTAATACAGCGGCGGAAAAGAGCGGGAGCGTCAGGACGTCTGGGGTCGATTCCTGCCAGACTAAGGAGTCGCCCCGGGTGTCTGGCGGCGGCTTTGGCGCAGTTTTCGTTTACACGCATAATATATTCATTACTCAATCCATAACCAAGATGATCTACTACACAAATTGCCGTAACATCAATACCGCTGGCATCCATTCGTTTGACCAGCTTATCGCAGTGAATATCATCCAGATAGTCACGGTAGAGAGCAATAGTCTCATCGAAGGATTTTGTCACCCCTGTCCTGGCGGCATCCTCCAGCAAGCCATTGATTGTTGTCCGGGCGTTATTTTCATCTGTCGGTAGTTTCATGTAATGGTAATGAATATCGATAATCACTTGCTTCTACTCCAATTTCATCATACTTTAGCTTAGAATGAGTTTACAATCGTTGCGGATAGTTGTCAACAAATAGTAGTTGGATGTTATTGCGGTTTGACTTATAATGGGCTTTATTGGTTGTTCATTGCAGGTTTCCATATGACCGAAAATAAGGAAAATAATCATTTTTCAGTTACCTCAGGGACTGGTCGGAAAACCGCACAATCTGAGAATCTTCGCTTAACCGCAAAGTTAAAAGGGGCTTTCCTTTCCGGTATCGGAAAGGGGTGGCGCAGTTTTCTCTGGGTAGCGAAAATCACTATCCCTATTTCTTTACTGGTGGCACTGCTACAGTGGAGCGGTTGGCTCTACAAGGTAGATTTCCTGCTTAATCCGGTGATGAAACTCATTCACCTCCCGTCTGAAGCTGCATTGCCTATTCTCAGCGGGTTATTGATTGATAACTATGGTACGATTGCAGTTCTCACCGTTGTGCCACTTAGCATTGAGCAAATGACGCTAATCGCTATATTTTCACTCATCGCTCATAACTTTATCCGGGAAGGCATCATCCAGCATCAGTCCGGCTTCAATGTATTTGTAATCTGTACTGTCCGCCTTATTGCGGCAATTATCACCGTGCTAGTTGTCTCGCTCTTCATGGGTGATACTACCCGGAGCATTGGTTCGGTAGCCAGCATCCCATCGCAAACCGTATCTTTGCTTGAGGCGCTAAAAAACTGGAGTATCGATGCGGGGTTATTGCTCCTCAAGATTTTGGGCATTGTGATGCTTATTATGATTACATTGGAGATACTGGTACGTTTGACCTGGGATAAATATCTTTTTCGCATTTTCCGGCCGCTGATGAAAGTATTGGGGTTAACTGATAAACTGGCGATGCTCTGGGTGCCATCGGCAATCTTCGGTTTGATGTATTGTGGGCCTATCGTTGTGGAAAAATCAAAAGAGGGAGCGCTTACCCGGTCAGAGGTGGAACGGATTCACCTTTCGATGGCAATAAATCATAGCATGGTGGAGGACCCGCCTCTATATATGGCATTGGGGATGAACGGTTTCTGGCTCTGGATTCCCAGGCTCATTATGGCAATTGTTGTTGTGCAGTTTTACCGTTTAATAGAGCTTTTAAAAGGGCGTTTTAATTTGAGGAAGATAAGAGCATAATGATATATTAATTGATGACAGCCTTGATGTATGGGGGAGTGCTGGAATTGGCAGACAGGCAAGACTTAGGATCTTGTGCTGAAAGGCGTGAGGGTTCAAGTCCCTCCTTCCCCACCAGTCAATTGCCCGCAATTCGCTTCCCATGTAACTTCAGAGAAGCTTTGTTTCCGAAAGGTAAGAAAATTAATAGCGCGCTGACAAATAGTTATCCTAAAATCGTGAATTTGACAATAATGCATTTCGTGCTTTAGTATTGCTGGTACATGTCGGAGGGGGTGCGGGGAATGAATTCATCACGTCGCTGGTTAATTATCTTTGCCGCTGCTATCGGCATTCTGGTAGTAACTGCTGTGGCACTGGTCTTATTTACCGGAAAGGATAGTGTTACTCTTTTACAGGAGGATGCACCTCAGGGCATAGTCCAGCGCTTTCTGATGGCAGTTCAGGATAAGGACTACCAGAAGGCTTATAACTACCTGCTACAGGGTGATACGAAAACGGACATACTCTACAAAGATTGGGCTATGTCTGTGCCTTCTGCAACACAATCTTCGTGGAAAGCTACCCTCGGCGAAACGATACTAAGAGATGAGCAGGCTACCGTAGAAGTTTCTGTTGAAGTCTTCAGCCCGGACGGGCTTTTTTTTACTGACTCATTGCGTAATCAGCAGATAACCTTCCATCTCACGAAAATCGGCGATTCGTGGTTTATCACTTCTCCGATCTATATGTACTGGTTTTACTAGGGAGGTTAAGAAATTATGATGATTGGGATTTTCATACTTATAATAATTATCGTTATTGTCGGCATAATTTTAGCGACGAGGTCTAAGAAAACTTTCCATTCCGGGTCCGGGACGGAAGGGATGTCAATTACCAGACGCGTTTGGCTGTATCTGATTACGCTCATATCACTGGGCATATTTGCCGTTGGTGCGGGGCAATTATTAACTCTTCTTTTCGATGTGATTATCAAAGGCTCTTATCTGACACAGGTAGGTGAGACATCTTTCAACCAGCAACAACTGAGCCTGGGTCTTGCGATGCTGGTTATCGGCGGGCCGTTATGGTTTTTCTTCTGGCGAGCGGTCCAGCGCCGGGTCAGGGGCAATCAAGGGGAAATCGGCTCCACAATACGTAAGCTTTTCCTTAATTTCATTCTGGTAGAGACGGCAATAATGGGGATTACTGCCGCCGGCGTGTTTTTGACATGGTTAATGGCAGGTGTGCCGCTGGCGCAGTTTTCATCGGGCAGTTTAGCCACTATGATTATGGCTGGTATTGTCTGGTACTATCACTGGCGGGTGTCAGAGCGGGAAGGGCATCCTTCACAGGTGGCAAAGACACTGAGACGATGGTACGTATATATACTCTCCGGATTCGGGCTGGTGTGGCTGACTGTGGGATTGGTGCGATTAGTCGATGTTGCTGTTGCGCAACTGCCTGTATGGGGCAGTACATTAGTCAGTGGGCAGTTCTGGGACAACGGGGCACAGGAAAGCATCGCATGGATATTACTGGGTAGTGTCACATGGTATTTCCACTGGTTTCGCATGGCTCGTGGTGATTTTGACTCTACATTGCGGCAGGTCTATTTTTATCTGCTGGCAATATCAGGCGGCGCTATTGCAGCGCTGGTTGCGGCAACCATGATTCTCTTTAAGTTTTTTGTCTGGGCATTTAGCGGTACTGCAATATCTGCCGGCTCTCACCTTCAATTTCTCGGGTGGGCGGTGCCTACCATTCTGGTTGGGATCACAGTCTGGGGATATCATCATCGGTTGGCGCAGGAAGAAGTCGCCGTGGTACAGGAACGCCGATTATCTGCGCAGCGCGTGTACGTTTATTTGATGTCATTTTTAGGGCTTGGGGCGCTGGTCGCCGGCATGTGTCTGCTATTCGGCGTTCTACTCGACCTGATTAGTAGTGCTGTAAGCGCTCCAATTGCGGTGACGAGCGGTTGGTGGCGCAATCAACTCGGATTGTGCATTGCGTTGTTACTGGTGGGTGTGCCGTTGTGGTTATACTACTGGAATGGCGTCCTTAAAAGGGCGGAGTCCGGAGGCATCACCGAGTGGCGGGCAAGTTCGCGCCGTATCTTCTTATATGCGATTGTCGGTGTGTCTATCATAACTCTAGCGGCTGACCTGGTGAATATTGTCTATCAATTGCTGAGCGGCATATTGAAAGGCGCCTTCGATGTTACTATTCTGCGCAATTCAAAATGGAGTCTCCAAACTTTGATTGCCGCGGCGCTATTGCTGTGGTACCACTGGCGTATTTTGAGAACTGACCAGCATCGCGGGGCTGAAGCGGCGGTGATACACAAAGACGTTATACTTCTTAACTATGACCGCAACGGAGATATGGATTCTCGACTTGAAGACAAACTCGGCTTTAAGATTCTGGTGTTGTATCAGGTGGGACAGTCCGGTGCAACTCCTTTGACATTACCCGATGCAGAAATCGATAGCTTGGTGAATGAGATACGAGCTTCTCCCAGCGATAAAGTCATGCTGGTGGTTCTGGATGGCAAAGTAACTGTTTTGCCGTATCAGGATAAGTAATCGGTGAGTGTCGCCCTGAGCTTACGGCAAATGGTCTCCGTGTCTGCTGCGTAGTGTGGGAGATTCTTCGTCTTGAGCGTAGTCGAAGGACTCAGAAAGACAGACTTGTTATCAGACAATCTGAAATACATTATTCTAACGTGGGCACGGTCAGACTGCCATCAAGCATAAAGAGTATCTTTGCCTGTTTCCCCTTCTTTTTCAGAGCGCTATCGAGAGCATCCTGTAAAGAGGGAAATGGTTTGATGAAGATGTTTTTCAGGACATCATCGGGCAAGCTGGTCACGCCGTACATCTCCGCCCACAGATTTATTTCTGCGAGCTTGGCGGCTTTATGCGCGCCTAATCGGTAGCCCTCTTTTATGCGGTCAAAGACATCGGTGGGAGAATTACAGGAACTCAAGAGCTTGATGAATGAATCGTCACCGATACCCGCACGACAACTGGAAACCAGTATGAGAATACCGCCATCTTTGAGCGCCAGTTTCCCGTTGTCCAGTGCCTTCTGCGATTGATAAAGGTTGATATCCATCGGGAACCGGGCAACCGTTACCACAATATCAGCCTTTTCTTTGATTTTGACGACAAAAACCTTCTTTGCCTGTTCCACTGCCGCAAGAAAAGAGTCGTTAATATCTCCGGCGGTTGTCGCATAGACGCGGTGCTCTTTATCCAGCACGGTCATTATGGCAAACATCTCCTTATCATCGAGCAACTTCAGCGCATCGACCATATCCTCATGGACGGGATTGCCTTCCAGCGCGAGAGCTTTCGCTCCGGGGTCCATTGCGTGCCGGTGGTTCTGTTCGATGGATTTGAAGGACGCGACACCGGGGAACAGCGATTTTCTGCCGCCGGTATAGCCTGCAAAATAGTGCGGTTCTACCGAGCTGATAACGATTATCCTGCTCGCTTCCACCACGAGTTTGTTTACATAAAGTGATGTCCCGTTCCGTGATGTGCCGATGCAGACCATATCCTTATCGGCGCGGGAATCGTGGGCGTATATCCGAGTTTTATACTTGCTATAAAGACGTCCGAAGATTTGGGAGTATTCTTCTTGAGTCGGTGCAGGATGGGTACCGGTAGCCACGAGGAACTTCGGGTTTGATGGTTTTATAATCTGAAAGATGTTCTCCAGTATGCGCACAGTGGGTGTCGGTCGGGTAGCGTCATTGACGATAAAAAGAACGCCCTCTGCATCTTTCAAGAAGTCTCTAAGACTTTTGGAATTGATGGGGTTTTCTATTCCTCGCTTGATGGTCTCATTTTCATTCCCGATGGGCACGTCATTACCGCTGATTATGCCGGCAACGCGATTATCAGCTATGTTGACGCTTATTTTGTCTCTAAGGTAAGGAATTTCTAGCTGCATGGTTATTTGCTCATTAGAGAATGTCCGTGTCCTAATTGAAACACACTTTTGTTGTTCTTTTCAATTAGTTTGATAATGATGGACTACTTGCTCAGTGTTATTGCAGGTTATTATTACTTCTCCTGATGGAAATAAGAAAAATTTACCCTGGATTCCGTAGCAACAATAATTCTCTATCCTTTGACATCAAAATCAAAATGAACCCGGCATAACAGGAAACCTTTAAAGAGGGATGTTTTTCTTGCCAATGCATTAGAAGAACACCTATAATTGTTCAATAAGTAAAAAATTGTCCCGAACGGAAATGAGGTTCTGATGAAGATGGATGTAGCCGTTAAAGAAGAAACTGTCCGCACAATTTGTTGTAGTCACTGCGGCGGTATGTGTGAAGTCAATGTGTATGTCAGGGATAACAAGATTGTACGGATTGAACCGGTCAGTGACACCCAGCCGCGCCATCGGCCGTGCGCAAGAGGTCGCGCCTACCGTCAGCGTGTTTACGCGCCTGACCGCCTTCTTTATCCCTTGAAGAGAACAGGGGAGAGAGGCTCGGGCGCATTTGCTAGAATATCCTGGGAGCAAGCTATAGATATTATTGCCAGTGAGATGAAGCGCATACGGGAGGCGTATGGCAACGCTTCACTCCTTCATTTTTGCTCAATGGCTGACCCGTACAGTCTGCATCATGTGCCGGCTATTCACAAGTTGCTTTGCCAGTTTGGCGGTTATACTGCTCCGTGGGGAACAATCTCGAATGAAGGCAAAAATTTCTCTGCCGGTGTGACTTACGGGACCTCATACATAGCAGATTCGCCGGCTGAAGATATGATGAAGGCGAAGCTCATTATCCTGTGGAGCTGGAATCCTGCTGTGACGAATCAAGGGTCCGATATACCGATAGCATTAGCACTGGCAAAAGAGAAAGGCGCTAGAATCGTTGCAGTTGACCCGCGTTTTAATGACACAGCCGCTGTTTTTGCCGATAAATGGATTCCTATCAAGCCCAGTACCGATGCGGCTGCTCTTATTGCTATGGCTTATGTCATTATAAGCGAGGATTTGCAGGATAAAAGCTTCATTGATAAATACACGGTTGGTTTTGAAAAGTTCAAAGAATATGTTTTCGGAATCGAAGATGGAGTAAAGAAAACACCGGAATGGGCTGAGAAAATAACCGGCGTCCCATCAGCAACTATTATTGCCCTTGCCCGTGAATTCGCGCTGACCAAACCCGCCAGTTTAAGGGATGGGTTATCCGCCGGTCGCAGCGCTTACGGAGAACAGTTTCACCGTGCAATAGCCACCTTGAAGGCAATTACAGGTAATATAGACATACCGGCTGAATCGGAGCATGGAAGCGCCGCTCTGCGAGCTTTGCGGCGCTCTGTGCAGTTATCCAGCCCACCGAATCCGGTAGAAACAGAAGCCCTGCCGCGCTGGAACGCTCTTAAATACCGGGGTGCAAGCGTGAATTCCAGCGCCCGGGTGAATGTCAATCTTTTTGCAGATGCTATTCTCAAAGGAAAAGCGGGTGGCTATCCTGCCGACTATAAATTCCTCTGGTTGTCCAATACCAATTATTTGAACCAACTCGGTGATATCAACAAGGCAAAAAAGGCTTTCCAGAGGCTGGAATTCATGCTCGTCACGGAACAGTTTATGACTGCTTCAGCACAATTAGCGGACATTGTATTGCCGGTTTGTACCTATTTGGAAAGGAACGACATCTATGCTTCACGAGACGGTGATTCCTACGGCTTGGTGAACAAGGTCATCGAGCCTCTGGGAGAATCAAAATCACAACTACAAATCTGTCAGGCTCTCGCTCCTAAGCTCGGCATAAATGATTATGACGGTGGGCAGGATGAAGAACTATTAAAGTCAATGGTAGGTCGGTTATCCAGAGAAAGCAGTCTTCCTGACTATGACGCCCTTAAGAAACAAGGAATTACAGGGGTTGAACTAAACAATTCGTCTGAAGGTGAGATTGGAAACATAAAAAAACCAGCGAATAAGATTTTTCCGACCCCTTCGGGGAAAATTGAGATTTATTCGCAGGTGGTAGCAGACATGCATCGTTCTTTGATACCACCTGTTCCCAAGTACATCGAGCCGTGGGAGGGACCGGAAGACCCGCTGGCAAAGAAATATCCGTTCCAGCTCATCACGCCGCATTTCACCTGGCGGGCGCACAGTCAATTCGATAACCTGCCGTGGCTCCGCAGTCTGCATCCGCATGCGGTTACCATCAGTTCTCTTGACGCAGAGACAAAAGACATTCACGATGGAGATATGGTAAGGGTTTTTAATGACCGGGGTGAAGTGAGAATCCCGGTGCAAGTAACGGAACTCATCATGCCCGGCATCATCGAAATACCGCAGGGAGCATGGTATAAACCCGATGAAACAGGAGTCGATACCGGTGGTTGTCCAAATGTGCTGGTTTCTAATCGTACCTCCCCTGCAGGAGCTTTTACGAGCAGTACGACGTTGGTGCAAATAGAAAAGGTTGAGGAGTAAATAATGCAATACGGGTTTTATTTCGACCAGAAGCGTTGCACCGGCTGTCTTACCTGTGTCATTGCATGTAATGATTACCACGACCTATCGGAAGACTCAGGCAGTTTAATCAGAATGAAGACCATTGAAAAGGGGAAATATCCAAATCCGTTCGTCGCTTATTTCCCGCTGTTTTGCTACCACTGCGCTAATCCTGCCTGTGTTGCTGCTTGTCCTGCCGGCGCAATTAGCAAGCGGAAAGAAGACGGTATCGTTGTTGTTGACGGTGAAGCCTGCCTTGGTAAAGACAAGTGCGGTCTCTGTTTAGAGGCATGTCCGTATGAAGTCCCACAGTTCGGTTCTGATGTAAACTCCCGGATGCAAAAGTGCGATTTATGCGCCGGCAGGTGGGCGGAAGGGAAAAAGCCGATTTGTGTTGATGGTTGTCCGATGTTAGCTCTGGATGCTGGTCCCACGGATGAGTTAATGGAAAAACATAATGCCGTCAGAGATGCAGAGGGATTTGTGTATTCTGACGATGCTAACCCTGCAATAGTGTGTAAACCGAGGAAGGATATGGAGAATCGTGCTGTAAAGAGGATTACAATCGCGCCGCACTGTCAGGAGTAAGTTTACGCCTCAATGAGTGAGCTAATTGGAACCCGGCAATAGTGTTTTTTGCAAAGCTCGTTGTTATGTTGTATAATAATAGATAGTTTCAGTTTAGGTTATTAATGCTTCGAATCCACGCAGATTTACTAGTATGGATGACCAGAACTCTAACAATAATTAAAGAGGAGGTCATCCAGTGAGTTTTCAGGAAAAGTCAATCCAGTGTTTTGATTGTGGAACTGCGTTCACATTCAGCGCTGAGGAGCAAGAGTTTTTCTCATCTAAAGGCTACACGAATGAGCCGAAACGTTGCCCCGCTTGCCGTCAGGCAAGGAAAGAACGACAGGGTAGCAGTGTACAGAGAAGTAGCTCTAACTACCAGTCACAACGCCAGATGTTCCCTGCAACATGTTCACGTTGCGGGAAAGTCACCGAAGTGCCGTTCGAACCCAGAGAAGGCAGACCGGTTTATTGCCGGGATTGCTACAGCACCGTAAAAGTAATGCGGTAAAATAGTATTCGGGAAGGCACAGGACGGCATTAGCAGTCTTGTGCCTTCTTCTGAACTCTCAATTGCTTTTCAACATCAATCCAAACAACACATTTACACAGAATCACTTTATATTTTTTAGGAGTTTAATGAGTTTCGAAATTTTCAATTTTCATCCGAGCGTTATGGCAGGTGTGCGGGCGCTTGGTTACGTTACACCCACACCGATACAACTTCAATCCATCCCCTCGATTATGCAGGGACGGGATATTATTGGTCTGGCACAGACGGGCACCGGTAAAACGGCCGCCTTTGCTCTGCCGATTTTACATCGTTTGCAGGCTGGCAAGCGTGGTCAGCTTCGTGCCCTGGTAATTTCACCCACGCGTGAACTGGCGGAACAAACCTGTGACGCGTTTACAGAATTAGGACAGAAAACAGGCTTACGAAACGTTGCCATTTATGGCGGCGTGGGTAAAGACATGCAAATCCGGAAACTACGCGCCGGTGCGGAGATTGCCGTGGGCTGTCCCGGTCGTTTGCTCGACCATTTGTACCAGGGAGCGCTTAATTTGTCGCATCTCGATGTATTGGTTATCGATGAAGCCGACCGCATGTTCGATATGGGCTTTTTGCCGGACATCAAGAGGATACTGGAATGTATTTTACAACCCAGACAGACACTACTTTTCTCCGCAACAATGCCGGATGACATCCGTCGCCTGGTAAAAGATGTTCTGCATAATCCGGTCAATGTGCAAATCGGGCAAAGCGCTCCAGCGACGTCGGTTTCTCATGCCTTATATCCTGTTCGGCAAGACCTTAAAACCGCTTTGCTTCTGGAACTTCTTTACCAAACGAAAACCGATTCCGTGCTGGTATTTGTACGCACCAAGCATCGTGTCGAACGTCTCGCGGAGCAATTATATAAGTCCGGACATAGTGTCGCCTCGTTGCAGGGCAATTTATCGCAGCAACGGCGTCAGGCGGCTTTAGACGGCTTTCGCTCCGGTTCAATCAAGATTTTAGTCGCAACGGATATTGCCGCCAGGGGTATCGATGTTTTAAACATCTCCCATGTCATTAACTTCGATATGCCGGAAAATGTCGATGCCTATATTCACCGCATCGGACGCACGGGGCGTGTCGATGAAACCGGGGAAGCGTTTACCTTTGTAACGCATGAGGACATGGCGACAGTACGTGATATCGAGAAGGTTCTCAACAAACCGATTGAGAGGCGTACTCTGGAAGGTTTTGACTATAAGACTCCCTCAGTGGAGAAAGAAGTCAGTCATTCACCGCGCCCGATGAGAAAGTTCCCTGTACGAAGGCAGAGTATGGGAAGAAAACCCCAGTTTGCTATGAGCCGGAGCTACTAAAACTTTCTAATTTAATCGATAAGTAACTTCGCGGGGTGGGTGCAGTCGAGATAGAATCGAGACTAAACTCACCTTAATTATTTATCAGAATACCAGCCTACCCTAATATGGAAACGATTAGGATGGCTGGATTTCGCTCGTTCGAATAACGATAAATAGTCATTGCGAGAAATGTAATGACGAAACAATTTCTGGGAGGGGGAAACCCCGCGCAACCCTGCGATTGTTGGGTAACTTCAACGTGACGATCTCCTGAGAATTGCGTTAATTTGAGATTGTCACATCGTTTGAGATTTATCCCCTTGAATTCTGATGTGGATATATTCAAGCCTTACGTATATAATTGATTCTTATGACAGTAGTGGTGACCGGTGCATCAGGGCACCTCGGTTCTAATCTGGTGCGTGCGCTGGTGGCGGAAAAACGTCCCGTGCGCGCACTGGTTCATATTAACAGGCAGACAGTTGAAGGTCTTGGTGCTGAAATTGTCTCCGCTAATATTACCGATGTGGACTCATTGTGCCGTGCCTTCGAAGGCGCTGAGGTGGTCTATCATCTTGCCGCCACTATTTCGTTATTGAAACACGATTGGCATCGGGTAGCAGCGGTCAATGTCATCGGTACCCGTAATGTCGTTGATGCCTGCCTGAAGTGTGGCGTGAAACGGTTGGTGCATTTCAGTTCTATCCACGCATTTGTGCAAACGCCCTATAATATGCCGGTTGATGAGTCCCGCTCTCTGGTAGAATCACGGCAGTACCCGCCCTATGACCGTTCTAAAGCGGCAGGGGAGAAGGAAGTCCGTAAGGGCATCGAAAAAGGTCTGGACGCCGTCATCATCAATCCGACGGCTATTATCGGACCATATGATTACCAGCCGTCGCATTTCGGCGCAGCTTTACTTTCAATGGCTAACGGTAAGATGGTTGCGCTAATTGATGGTGGATTCGACTGGGTGGATGTGCGTGATGTCGTCAAAGGCGCGATGACGGCGGAAAAACAGGCGCCAACCGGTTCCAAATATCTGCTCTCCGGACACTGGGTCTCTATGTGTGAAATGGCAGAAGTGGTGAAAGAAATCACCGGTGCTTCAATCCCCGGTTTTATCTGCCCGACACCGCTGGCTATGCTGGGCGCGCCGGTAGCTACGGCGTTTAATCGTCTTCTTGGCAGACGTCCGCTTTATACCACTGTTGCACTGAAAGCTCTCAATAGTAATCATAACATCAGCCACGAAAAAGCGACCCGTGAGCTTGGTTACCAGCCGCGTCCGTTCCGGGAAACCATCACGGACACGCTGAAATGGTTTGGGGAAAACGGTAAGTTAAAGTGCCGATTAAAAGTGAACCCGTGAGAAAATTATGAACGAGCACATCTTTTACAACGACCTGCTGGTAAGCTCATTTTTAATAGCGACGATAGTTTTTGTCGCTTTGTT
>JAQTPO010000029.1 GCA_028712845.1 Dehalococcoidales bacterium
GAAATGGTGAGGTAAGAGCTCACCAGCGGCAGGGTGACCTGCCGGCTGGGAAAACCACGTCCGGAGCAAGACCAAATAGAGGGACATATGGTGCCCGGCCAGTCCCCGGGTTGGTCGCTTGAACCTGATGGTAACATCAGGGCTAGATAGATGGTCACCGTCCCGATGTAAATCGGGATACAGAACTCGGCTTACAGGTTTACTTGACCCGCTTTTATTATCGGCAGTTCCTATCTAATTTCCATCCTTTGTTTGCAGATAGTATTTCACGCTTGTTTTCTGTTATGATTTTCACACGGAGAGTGAATGAGATGCCAAAGAAATTAAGCATTGCGATTGTATCAATTGCTCTTTTAATCAGCCTTACCATGACTTTCGTTGTCGGCTGTACTTTTAACCTTATCAACCCTGCTACAACTCAGACAACAGTGGTCACAGGACTGAATCTTGACCTCCTAAAAGAGGCTCGGGATGTTATTAAGGATTACTATGTTGAGCCTGCGAAACTTGATGATAAGACCCTGACCGAAGGCGCTATCAAAGGTATGGTTGATGCTATCGATGACCCTTATACCGCCTATATGAGCAAAGAGATGGCTGATATGAGCACCAGCGATTTTCAGGGTCAGTTCGAAGGTATCGGAGCTACTGTGGGGGTAGATGAGAGCGATAGAGTTATCATTATTGCGCCATTTGAGGACTCACCCGCAGATAAAGCCGGGATTTTGCCCGGAGATGTTGTCCTTGAGGTTGATGGTAAATCGATGTCCGGTTTAACACCTAACGATGCAGTAGTTATGATACGTGGTCCGAAAGGGACGACGGTAAAATTAACCGTGCTTCACCCAAACACCACTGAGCAGGTGGTTATTGAAATCGTCAGAGCGACAATTGACCTTAATTCCGTGCGTTTTGAAATGAAAGGTGACATTGCCTACATCAAAATTACACAGTTCACCGAGCGCACTGACGAAGAGTTGATTCCTTGTCTGAAGACAATATCGCAGAACGGCGCTAAAGGGATTATCATCGACCTGCGCAACAATCCCGGCGGTCTGCTGGATACAGTGGTCAGTAATGTCAGCCATTTTGTGAAAAGCGGTGCGGTGGTGCATGTGGTTGATAGAGACGGTAATAAAACCACATCGTCTGTGAAAAGTGTTACTCCCAAAATACTGGACATACCGATGGTGGTCATGGTGAATCAGTACAGCGCCAGCGGCAGCGAGGTGCTTTCCGGGGCATTGCAGGATTACGGACGGGCTTTAATTGCCGGCACGACAACCTATGGCAAGGGTAGCGTCAATACCTTGACACGGCTTTCCGATGGGTCGGCAATCTATATTACGATTGCGCGCTGGCAAACACCGAATGAGCATCTCATCGAAGGGAAGGGTATTCAACCTGACGAGGTACTTGATTTCGAGGAAGTAGATGGCATCCAGTGGGCGATCGATTACCTTCATAACAAATATAGTTAACATAAAGTATGGGTTCGAGCCCAGTACCGCTCACTGTGCTGTACAATAGGCAGTATAGAAGGTGCCAGCATGCCTCAAATAGAGGATAAATAAACTTTGGCTATTAGAAAGATTGTAATGAAGGGTTTAAGACTCTGTCAAAAAAGTTATTTCATCGGACTGATGTATTGGAGATAATATCTAAACAAGTCTTGGTGCAATAGTTATCCTTTTTAGATGTAATGTAATGAGTAAGAGGAATCCCCCAAGAGCCTCACGGGGAAGCAAGGTCACCGTTCTACAGACATATTACTCATGCTCAAGCGGCTGTACTTCTTCCTCAAAATAATGATGAAAGCATCGGGGTAACTGGTGATAATCAATGGTCGCTATAGCTTCTGAAAAATCCAGAGAATTGTACGTATTCCAGAACAACAGTATCTTGTCTTTTAAGCTTGATTTCTTCCCATCATCAATGAGAGCGGCAAATGTCTTTCCTGTGTAAGTTCCCTCTAGCTTGATACCGCCGTATCGCTCCATAAGAGACACCGCTTCCATTCCTTCTTTAGTAAAAAGAGCGTATTGCTTTCCGAAAAAACCGTGTCTAATATCTATATCGTGTTCGGAAAATTCGAGTTGGGGGAAGGACGGATCTAACGAGGAAAGTAGCGAGTTAGTCTTGTGAATGAGTTTAACCAATCCTTTTACGTTAACGAAGCTATCACTATTTACCCTGACGGCGATTACTCTAGTTTTAATATTTATTGCCCTGAGTCCAAGTATTAGCCCTGCCGCTGTGCCCATAGAACCTGAGGCAATATAAATGTAATCAGGCTCAGGTATTTCCCCTCTCAGGATTTGCCCTTTAAGTTCAAATGCAGCATTAACGTAACCGACCGCACCGAGGGGTGAAGATCCCCCCATAGGGATAACCCGGGGTAACTGCCTTCTTTTCAGTTTATGTCGGAGGAGCTGGTAAGTGACTGCCAAAGTAGCCAGCGGTGTGGCAAACGGTATGTTCGGGTACTGATGGAGTTCAGCCCCAGAATGGTAACTCATGAGGAGATTGCGGCGGACGTAATGGGCATTGGGTTGAGACACCAGCATCGAAATGCTCTTTAGCCCAAGTTGTCTTGCATAAATAGCGGTAGCCAGAGCATGATTTGACCCTGCAGAACCAAAGGTCAAAACCTCTTTCGTCCCGGTGTGGAGAGCATCGCCCATGATGAATTCTAACTTTCGCACCTTGTTTCCCCCATAGACCTGGCCACTCAGGTCATCTCGCTTGATAAAAAGATTGTCTAAGCCGAGTTGCCTGCCCAATTGATCAAGCTTCTGTACCTGAGTTGGGAATTCACCCAAAGACACGTAGGGAAGTTTGCGTTCCAGCAGGTGATGGTGCTCAAATAATGGAATCATTTTATTCTTTCTCAATTTGGAGTCGCTACAAGGTGGAGGTATTTACTAACAAATCGATATCTGCTGAATTTGGACTGACCTCTTATGCAATATATTAGCATTGCTGGCTCCTGTTATCAATCAATGAAAAACGAATGAGTAGTGATTCGAGTAATGGCATGTAATTTGTAATTTGAAGTTCGATGTACCACAATGATGATAACCGTGGAGGAAGGAGGAGAAGTTATGAAATGCCCTAAGTGTGGAAGTGAGGACGTTAAGGTATTCACTATATCGAATACTCTATATTGCAAGTGCGATAAGTGTGGATATTCTTGGAAGACTGATTTATAAAAGGTGTTGGTGGTGGTAAAAATGGGTCGCTAAAATTCAGGGCATTTTCAGATATAAAACAGCCAGATTTCGTCACCTAAATAGTAACAAGTTGTTTGTATGGACTGAAATTAAGATGTATAATCGGTCTATCCAAAAAAACTTGGGGCCGGAGTAGCTAACTAACCGGAAGCCTGCATTATCTCAAACGGGCTTCACTAACCACGCCGATACTGATGAAAAGGAAGCGGGATAGTTAGTCATAATAAAGGAGTGAAGAAAAATGTGGGACGCTACGAAGTGTAACCTTTGTGGAGATTGCCTGGTAAAATGCCAATACGTTAACTATGACAAGAGCAAGGCTATAGCTGAAATAAAAGCCCTGATGGAAGGGATGGAGACTGATATAGCATATAAATGCGTTACCTGCTGTGCTTGTCGACAATACTGTCCTACTCAAGCCGACCCTCTAAATCTAATCATGAAAGCGGTTGAAAAAGCCGGCACTTTCCCCACGGATGAAAAGGAACTCATGGCACGCACTTTTGAGGTTCCCAGTCAGTTGATAGCGGGTGATGCTGATAAGCCTACCATTTCACTCTGTACCATGGAGCGGTACATTCCTGCCAGCGCTCTGGCTGGACAACTATTCAATGGTATGACTGTGGTAAAAGGAGGAGATTATTATTGTCTGATTGGATGGGAGCATTCCGGTAAGGAGAGCCTGATTGAAAAATATGCCCAAAGGTTTATTAACAACCTCACTGGAATAGGTAAAAGCATGGTATTTCTCCATGACGATTGTTATGCAATGGTCCATGTTAAGGTAAAGGACTACGGCATTAAAGTGCCGTTTCATTATATGCATATTTTTGAGTATTTACGAGATTATTTATACTCCAAAAGGAACAATATCAAGAAGTTGGAAAGAAAAGTCGCATATCAACAGCCTTGTGCATCCAGGTACACGCCAGAAAAGGACGCTTTCCTTGATGAAATATTTCATTTAATAGGTGTTCAAAGACCGGCGAGAAAGTACGAGCGGGAAACTACCTTATGTTGCACAGCGCCTATAATTAACATCAGAACCACGATGGCAGTGGAGTTCCAGGAAAAGAATATCAAGGATGCCATTGACTGCGGGGCGGATGCTCTTATAACACTTTGTCCGGTATGCGACCGCATATTGCGCCGGCCAACTGACAAATTCGGTCTTACCAAAATCTATATTACCGATCTGTGTCGTATCGCCCTAGGAGAGGAAGTTTGGCCTACCACAAGACAGTGACACAAACCATGTTTACCGCTATTCTGAGAAAACAGGTTACACGGTTGTGACTTAAACACTTACTCTACAGAAATAATCTGCTGAAAGAGTGGTAGAGATTTGGCAAATTAGAGATTGGGAACGCTGTGTCAATAATACGTTTCTCTATGGGCGCCCGGGCATCTTTATTTACCAGACTCAATATCTCTGATAATCGTGACTAATTGAACCGGACAAATCCTTGAGAAAATATCCACTATGTTTTCTTCTTTCGTATCGCTAGACAATCCGCCAACATATAATTGCAATAATACTTCTTCGAGTTTCATCTAAACCATGCGCTGAATGTTGCGTAAACCAAACATTGTAAAATACATATTAGGTACCATCAAGGTTATATCCCAGAACAATCGGTCACTCTGTACAACCATGTTACCAGTCAAGCCTACTTAATAAAATGATATCGAGAACCCATTGTAAACAACATAGACAAAATATTATTTGGTGCGGTATAATTAAGGAGGCTTAAGTTAAGCCAGCTTAATATTAGGGGTTTAGATGGATAGCGAAAGAACCGAAGAATACCTGGAGGCTATATACAAAGAGCAAATTAAAGGAGGGGCAGCCTCTACCTCTTTTTTAGCAAGAGATTTGGGAGTATCGCAACCTGCCGTTACAGATATGCTGAAGAATCTTGAAAGCAAAGGGTTGATTGACTATATATCAAGTAAAGGCGCTACCCTAACTGACATTGGCGTGGAGAGAGCGCTTGGAGTGATACGCAGGCATCGTTTATGGGAGAGATTTCTAACAGATGTCCTTGGCATGACTTGGGATAAGGTGCATGAGGTAGCCTGCAAATTGGAACACCTCGATGTCCCAGAAGTTGAAGAAAGATTAGCTTTCATTCTAGGTGATGCCGATACCTGCCCTCACGGGCATTCCATTCCTGATCAAAAAGGCAACGTTAAGGAAGAAAAAACCGTACCACTTACAAGTTTCCAGCCGCTTCAACGGGTGAATATTATTGCCATTGACGAGCATGATTCTGGATTACTCAGGGATATAGAAAAAAGGGGTTTAAAGCCACAGGTTGTAGTAACAATATTAAAGAAGAATGAAAATGGCTCACTAGAATTGGAAGCTGGTAAGAAGA
The DNA here is from genome assembly GCA_028712845.1 of Dehalococcoidales bacterium. The sequence goes on from JAQTPO010000029.1 coordinate 5,615, forward strand.
GAATCCGGCTGAGTGCGGAATTGTCCGCTATTCTTCTGGCAGAACCAGCGCCCATCTATCAACCAGATGTTGTGAAAAAGGAAATGCCTCTAAGCAAACTATCTGCCGGACACTCTGGAATTTTAAAAGAATATACAGGTGGGAGGGGTCTGTTGGGGCGTTGTCTTTCTCTAGGGTTTACCCCCGGTAGTGTGATTAAGATGCTAGAGAACTTCAACAGTGGCCCGGTTTTGGTCAAAGTACATGATACGGAAATAGCTCTGGGGCGAGGTCTAGCTGAGCAAATAATTGTTACCCGGAACGAGACTGCATGATAGAAAAGGTAAATGGAAAATCAATCGTGGTGGCTCTCGCTGGAGCACCTAACGTGGGCAAAAGTACCGTATTCAATCTCCTGACCGGGCTTTCACAGCATGTAGGCAACTGGCCGGGGAAAACAGTCGAGCAAAAAACGGGTGTGCTGCGCCGTGGTACTTTAACAATGAATATTGTCGATTTGCCGGGAACATACAGTTTAACTGCCAATTCCATTGAAGAGCAAATTGCCAGAGACTATCTGATAAAGGAAAATCCTGACGTTGTGGTTGCTGTACTCAATGCCGCCAGTTTGGAGCGGAATTTATATCTTGTTGCTGAGCTTATTGAGTTATCACCGCGTCTGATAATTGCTCTTAATATGATGGACGTTGCCCAACAACAAGGTATGAAGATTGACGTCAAAGCACTGGCGAAAAAATTGAACATACCCGTAATCCCCATTGCCGCAAGTAAGAATCGGGGAATTGATGAACTATTAACAACCATTGAACAAGAGTATAGCCAAACCCCATGTTCACGTAAATTGAAACATATTGAGTACGGCAGCGAAATATTGAAAGTAATAGAGCATGTGGAGCAATTACTGGATGACTCGATTACTGAACCTTATCCGAAACACTGGACAGCGATGAAGCTGCTCGAAGGCGATACACAGATCAATAAACTGGTTATGGGACGTATAATAACCGGGCAATTATCATCACTCGATTCTTATCTTAGGGAGAACGAATCTGCGGCTGTGACCATTGCCACTCTCCGCTTCGCATGGGTGGAGAAAATGATGAACGTGGCACAGGAAAGACCTCCTCTGGGTAGAGTTTCCTTGACAGAAAAGATAGATAGGGCGGCAACTCACCCGATAGCGGGTTTATTCATTCTCTTGATGGTCTTGGGGCTCATATTTGGGTTGGTTTACAGCATCGGTATTCCAATACAGAAATTCCTTGAAGTACATTTAATTGAGAGTGGCCGTGCGTTTGTGAATACGAGCCTCCCTTGTATCCCAACCTGGGTGAGAAGTCTTTTGGCGGATGGAATTTTGAGTGGCGTGGGCACCGTTCTGACTTTTATTCCTATACTGATGTTATTCTTTGCGGCATGGGCATTTATGGAAGATGTGGGCTACATGGCACGGGCCGCCTTTGTAACCGATAGATTCATGCATTTGCTTGGTCTTCACGGTAAATCCGTCTTACCGCTGGCTTTAGGATTTGGTTGCAATGTCCCGGCGATTCTGGGAACACGCATTATCGATTCACCGCGCTCCCGCCTTCTGACAATTATCGTAACACCGCTGGTACCCTGCACCGGCAGGATGGCAGTCATTACCCTAATTGCAGCTGCCTTCTTCGGCAGCGCAGCGATAGTTGTATCGATTGGGATAGTAATATTTAGCCTGATTATGCTCATCATAACGGGGATTGTGATGAACCGATTTGTCGTTGGTGGCGAAGACAGCGCCTTGCTAATGGAGTTACCACTGTATCATTTACCCAATCCTCGAATCATAAGGTTGGTGACATGGCAAAATACGATGGCATTTATCAAGCGCGCGGGGACAATAATCCTGGTAGTTTCGTTAATCATCTGGATATTAGCGACTGTTCCTTATGGAGATATTAATACCAGTATCCTGTCTAATATTGGAAAATTTTTAGAGCCGCTGGGACGGCTTATGGGATTCAACTGGCAGGTCATGGTAGCTCTTTTGTCAAGCTTCATAGCTAAGGAGAACACTATTGCCACTCTGGGAACACTCATCGGCGGACAGGGAACCGGATTAGCAACGCAATTACAAACGTTGCTCACACCTGCCTCGGCATTAGCTTTTTTGGTAGTTCAGGTTCTTTTTATTCCTTGCATTGCCACTGTTGCGGCAATCCGGCAGGAAACCAAGACTTGGCGCTGGCCTATTTTTACAATAGTTTTTCAACTAATACTGTCTTTCTCAATGGCTATCCTTGTATACCAGATAGCTAGATTAACCATATAGGAGATATGAACTATTATCTGGAGTAGGGAAGGGGAGATGACAATAGATATTTGTCTCTTTTCAAAATAGACCGAGTGAATTCGTCCAGAGACAACATACCAAGGGCTCCGGAAATCATAATCAGAATTCCTCCAGTTATTGGTTTGCTCGTTTTTTCGCTTTTACTATACATTATTGATTTCTATCTTAATCGTGACCTTACGGTTCTGGGCTTATCCGCATCTCGTATTTTGTGACTCTGCTTTCTGTATAGACCACGAATTTAACCAATCTCCCGTTTATGATATGCCCCTCGGACTCCGCACGAAGTTTCTTGAAGTCTGCTGTTTCTAAGAAATTCTTTAGAAGTTCTGCCTTTTTAGTATTTTCGCTGATCTTTCTTTTATTCTTTCCTGATGACAGTAACTGGCTCACGATTTCGCTATACTCTTTCCGTGCCAATGTTTCGATGCAGTGGTCGAGGTCTGGAACAAACTCTATCTGAAGCATCTCATATCTCTCAACTTATATGCATTAAGAAGTAGATTTGACCGTCTATGGTAGCGTAAACCGATTACCTGCATTATTTAGAAAGAAGATATTTTCAAACTCCTGAGCCAATCTTGCCGAAGCATGGAAACCGGTGCAATGAGAAACACCCAACTTTTGGATTCCCATCTCCTTGAGGTCCGTAATAGTCTGTTCAATACGTTCATCAGAAGCTCGGATAAGATGTGTTCCACCGATAGCCGCATAGACCAGTTCTTTGCCAGTGAGTTTCTGAGCATGGCGTAAGGTATTCACAATTCCTCGATGGGCACAGCCAAGAATGACTACTAGACCGAAGTCAGTGTCAATAATCAAAGCAAGGTCATCGGCTAATGGATCCTGACGAAGCACACCATCTTCCTTAACAAAGAGGTTGTTCTCAAGCTCTTCATAGCCAGAGAGCATCGGGATTTCTCCTGTGGTCATGATATGCTTCGTGATATGGACAGGCTCTCTCGTTAGATTGAATCTGGCGCCCCGGCTTTCCAGTTCTTCACGTGAATAAGGGATGCCGATGTATTGCTCTTTTCCCTGCAAGTTGCGTCGCGTGTATTTTGAAGTCCAGACATCAGGGTGAGCAATTAACTCGACTTCTCTCTTTATGCTTAGTACCCTACGTAATCCTCCTGTATGGTCGGCATGTCCGTGGCTCAGTACTATCCGGTCAATGGTGGTCAGGTCAACTCCCATAAGTTGCGCATTATGCGCCGCCGAAAAACTCAATCCGGTATCCATAAGAATCCTCATTCCATCCGCTTCAACTAGAAGACTAAGTCCCCATTCAGCGATCACCCCATAGTTTGCCGTATTTTCAGTCAATGTAGTCACTTTTATTTGCATTTGATATTCTCCATTCAAACGTATTAACTAATCAATGAAACGGCTGATAGCATGATTACGATACCAGTTATGAAGACGCAGAAACCACGTTTAGACTTAATGTCTTTCATTCCGATAATCAAACTATTCAGCTGCAACCCTCCAGCGGGTGTTTCCTGCTACCGCAGCAGACTGCCACGGATTAGACTGCTCAAGCACCTCCGAAACCCACTTTAACCTCGTTACCATTGACTATTATAGGCACGGTACCGAGACCATTGGAGAGACGTTTTACTATCTCCAATGCCTCAGGATTGTCTTCAATGCTGATTTCTTTGTAGTTAACACCACGCTCTTCAAGGTCTTTCCTAGCTGCTGCGCAAAAATTACACCCTGGTCTTGTGTAAAGTAGAGTCGTCTGGGGCTCTCTGGTAATATTCCGGTTCTCATCAAGCTCGAAAAGCTTCTCCAGAACGAATTGCACGTACTTGTCGCACTTTTCTTTAGAAATGCCCGACTCCTGGAAGTAGCGCAATTGCTCCGGTTTGGTGAAGTCTAACTTAAGAAGGTCACGGCAGATAATACTGCCGAACTTCTCTATGAAATTCTTAACCAGCTGACTTGCATCTTCCCGTGCATTCAGCCGTTCCTGCTTAGTCTTCTGCTTGTCATCCATTGGACAGCGGTGACGCAGTCCCAGAGCGATGGTAGCAGCAGATATTGCACCGCAGGGAGCTGAGTTCTGACCGCCTATGCCTCCATTAAAGGCAATACCAGCCCAAAGAATACCCTCGTCATCAAGACCATACGCTTCCCACATAACTTGTAGGATGCCCGGTCCTCAGTGGTAACCTTTGTGCATGAGTTCAACGGCGCGTTCTTTAGCCTTGTCCAGTGACATCTTAAGAGCCATGTTTTTACCTCCCTCAAGTTTCTTTACAAATATTCATATTGGAGACAAGCGGGTCCGCTACTGTTCTTTCGATAGCTTATTTCTTAGCGATTTTCGTCTAGCTTTTGGGATGATCGATTTCGAGAACACTATTCCATAATACGTTTCTCTGTGGGCGCATTCGTTTCTCCAAATTTCAACCTTCCAATTCAGCTATCTTTTTAGTAAGTTCAGGTAGTACTTTTAGCGCATCATCCACAATACCGTAGTCCGCAATACTAAATATGGGTGCCCGGGCATCTTTATTTATGGCGACAATAATTCTGGAACCCTTCATCCCGACCATATGCTGAAAAGCCCCACTGATGCCGATAGCCAAGTACAACTTCGGCTTGACTGTATTGCCGGACAAACCTACCTGCCGCTCTGCAGGTAGCCAACCGGAATCAACTACTGGCCTGGAGCAGGAGACTACTCCTCCGAGCGCTTCGGCTAAACTCTCTGCTATTTTTATATTTTCCTTTTCCTTTATTCCTCTACCAACGGAGACTAATATATCCGACTTGGTAATATCTACGCCAGCAGATTTCTGCTCTAGATACCCATGGAATTGCTTGTAGTTAAACTCTTCATCTAGGGAAAAATCGATTTCCTCAATCTTTCCCTGCTTGTTGTATTCTTCTTCAATAAATTCACCAACACGTCCGGTTACAATGGCAACATCAGCTTGTGAGAGAGAAAATATGGCATTAACCTTGCCATTGTAGAATGAACGAGTGACTGAAATAGCGCCATTCTCTATTGTTATATCGATACAGTCGGTTGCTAGCGGAGCATCCACTGCAACTGCCAGTGCTGGCGCCAATTCCATGCCAAACGAGCTGTGCCCTATTATTACCAGCTTCGGTTTTCTTTCTTTTATGATAGATGTCAATATCTTCTGACAGGGTTCAGCCAGAGATTCCTCTGCTTTGTCATTTCGTACCACCATCACCCTGTCAGCCCATGTGGCAAGCTTTTCCCCATAGCCACGCACATCTCTACCAATAATCACAGCAAGCAGTTCATCACCCGTTTGGTCGGCTAGTTGACGTCCTTTACTAAGCATTTGCAAGGAAACATCAGCCAATGTCCGCTTTCTGTGTTCGATGACCACGAAGATTTCAGCCATCTAGAACACCCCTGCACTCTGCAGGATTTTCGCTAACTTTTCAGCCGATTCACCGGGTAAGCCAGATATCAATTCTGCTTTCTTGCCTTTAGGCGGTAGTTCTAATTTCCCTAGTTTCACCTTTGGAGTTATTGTTTCCAGCGATAAATCTAAATCGTTAAGCGATATTGCCTGTATTTCCATCTTCATAGCTCTTCTGATGCCACCTAAGGAAATGTACCTTGGCTGGTTAATTCCTGTCTGGATTGTCAAAAGCGCTGGTAGCTCAATAACATATGATTCTAGTGTGCCCGCCTCCAATTCCCTGTTTATACGGACACGCTTTTCTTCAACTTCCAGACCGGTAACCAGTGTTGCATGGGGAATATCTATCATCTCGGCAACCATGGCTCCCAACTGACCACTCCCAAAGTCTTCTGATTGCGCTCCGAAAAGAATAAGGTCGAAATGCTGTTGCTTGATGAATGCCTTGAGAATAACAGCAACGGTATATGGTTCTATACTGGATACATCATCGTAGATGCGGATAGCTTTATCAGCTCCCATAGCCAAGGCTCTCCTCAGGACATCGTCCCAGTCCTTGTTCCCTACTGTAACTGCAGTAAATGTTCCGCCAGTTTTTTCTTTAAGCTGTGCGGCTGTCTCCAGTACATATTCATCCCAGTTGTTAATTTTGAAAGTAAGTCCAGGCTTCTCAATACTCTTTCCAGAAGCATCTATTTTGATAGCATCTGCTTCTGAAGTGTCAGGCACGCGCTTGATAAATGCTAAAATGTCCATACAGTTTATTTACAAACCTCTACTGTAATCTCGGAGATATCTTTCACCGCAAGACTACCTTCAATGCCTTCTGCTTTAACCGCATCTTCAAGCATGGTCAGGCAATTGGGACAGGCTACCGCTAGAACATTAGCCCCGGTTTCATTGGCTTCCCTGACTCTGCGTCTCGCAGGACTGTCCTCGCTACCTCCCAGAGAATCGATGTAAAAATTACCGCCACCGCCACCACAGCAGAGGGCGCCGTCTCTATTTTTCTCCATTTCTATCAGTTGAACGCCCGGAATGGAGTTGAGAATTGCTCTGGGTGCATCGTACTCCCCATTCCAGCGACCGAGGAAACAGGGGTCGTGGTAGGTTACTCTAGCATTAAGCTTTCCAGAGATGCCCAGCTTGCCTTCATTAATAAGATTCTGAAGAAGTTGTGTGTAGTGTAATACTTCAAAGTTGCCACCGTACTTCGGATAGTCATTTTTTATAGCGTTATATGAATGAGGAGAAAGGGTAACAATTCGCTTCACGTCCAAACTCTTAAATCGGGTGATATTGTCCTCCGCCAGTATCTCAAAAAGTGCTTCTTCCCCGAGTTTACTAACCTCATTGCCATCGCAGTTTTCTTCGTCACCCAGCACCCCGAAAGAAATGCCTGTTTTTTGCAAGACGTTAGCTAAAGCCCGCGCCGTTTGTTGCGCCCGTGTATCATAAGAGCCTTCACACCCTATATAAAGCAGGTAATCCTGCCCATTGAATTTCGTTACCCCTGTCCCTTCCAGCCACTCACCTCTTTTGGCTCTGGAACTGCCATATGGATTCCCCTGCCGTTGAATATTCTCCAGGAACTCCTTGACAGCCGCAGGTATCTTCCCCGCTTCAACCATCTCACCTTTTGCGGCTGTAATCATATTCAGTATATCCACATTAAAACGAAGTGGGCATTTTACTTCACAATTTTTACAAGCGGTGCAGGAATAGAGTATCTGAGCCAGGTGGTCTGTCCATTCGATATCGCCACTTAACCAGGCTCTTGTCAACCACAATCTGCCCCCACAGGAGTAGGTCTCCAGACGGAACCTGGCATAAGCCGGACAATTATTTACATCCGTCCAGTCAGTTGGAAACTTACAATAACCACACCTGAAGCATCTGTGAATAGTATCCGCGTACTTAAAATCGGCGAGAGTCATCATCTTACCTCCCAATTACCAGGATTCATAATTCCATTAGGGTCAAGAAGTTGCTTAACCTTTTTCATCAGATTGAGAGTATTGGGGTCAAGTTTTTCTTTAACCAGCTTCTGTCCATAAAGCCCCGGCTTCCAAATGGTTCCTCCTAATTCCAAGGCAAGGTCATCTGTTTCATGCAATGCTTCTCTTGCATGCCTCATTGTTTCCGGGTCCGCCCGATTAAAGGCGTATGTCCAGGAGAACATCATTGAATGCGCTGCCCCGATGCAACGCCCCAGCACGGTGTAGGGAATATCATGTTTTTCGGAAATCACACGGCCCCGACGGTAGCATTCTGGATATAACTCTACAGGCATAATGCTACCTACATATTCAAATCCGCCGCCTTTTCTCCAATCGGCGGTCTTGGAAATCGAAGGCCTTTGCAGTCCCCTGTCGAAACCCAGGAACCCTCCGACTCCTTTACGGATATATTCACCCAGGGAATCATCCCAGACCATCTCCTGTTTGAATTCCAGTTCCTTCTCTGAATCTGCCGCCAGATTGACGGAAATCGTTTGGAGTCCACTGGCAAAGGGTGGAATTGCCTGACTGGAAGCCACTATATCCTCGACCATCTGGGTGTGAGTGAGTTTGCGCATAATCTCTGGAACAAGCGCTTCATCTTCTACGGCGAACTGCCCGACCCCTCTTATCTTTTTACAAGGGAAGAGTCTGACTGAAACCTTGGTAATGATGCCTGTTGTGCCTGACCACCCGAGGAAAAGTCCTACATCAAGCAAGGGATGCTGGGTGAACCAGCTTGCGCCTATTGAACAGGAGCCGAACTGGCAAACCTCACCGGTTGGCAAAACAACCTCCAGTCCGTTTATCATATCAGAGTTGAAGCCGTAGGGTGAAGCAAGGTCACCCTGTCCATGAATTGCCATATTACCCGCAATGGTTGCCATCGGTGGCGCCCCCGGCTCCGAGTGAGTCAATGTCGGGTGGTGCCTCTCCAGATAAGCCGTGAGTTTGCCCTGTGAGACACCACCTTCAACCAGTGCATAGCGCGCCGTCTCGCTTACTTCGAGGATACTATCCATCCTTTTCATATCGAGGGCAATCCCTCCCTTAAAAGGAACCGCCAGCCCGGCTAATGAAAGTCCCCCACCGAGGGGAACTACCGGCACTTTTTCATTATTTGCCAGCCTCATAATTCCCTGTATTTCAGCTGTTGTCCTTGGAGAAACCACATAATCCGGGCGATGCGGTTCGGTTGTTCCCAAATCATATGAATAGATGAAAAGCTCTTCCTGTTGATTGGAGACGTGTCCTTGACCAACAATTTTAACCAATGATTCATATACGGAATCCATAAATCACCTCCATCCTGCCGGTTTTTCGCCAATGGCAAGGCGGCAAAGGTCGCTCATAAATATCGGTTTAATCCCATTCTCCGCAACCATTTCTCCCATAGTAGTTAAACAGGCGGGACAATTGAAGACACAAATTTCAGCCCCTGCTTTTTTCATATCTTCGATATTCATTCTCTGCACGTCAGCGGCTCGTTTGCGGCTCCCCTCCCTTCTCTGCCCTCTAATTGTGCCGCCACAACACAGGGCGTTCTCGTCAACGTATTCCCTTTTCACATTATCTACTCCTATCAGGTTGAAAATGTCCTGAACAAAGTGATGCATATCCGGAGTCAAGCGCGCCGAACAGGGGCGCTGGTAGGCAACCTTGAGGTTTAGCGGCTTAATCTCGCTCTTGAGTTCGTTCAGTCTGTTATAGAGAAATTCGAACAGATGGATTGGTTTGAACGGAACATCTATGCCGACTGCCGGACAATATGATGAGTAGGTTCCATAGCACTCGTCGTGAAAACATATAATCTCATTAGCTTTGTGCTTGGCAATAGTTTGAATAATCTTTGGCAGTCTCTCTTTTATCACGGAGCTTCTGCCATAGTGAAGGTACATCAACTGGCAGAAATAATGGAACATCTTGCGGGAATCCGTGGAAATCACCGGTAGCCCTTCGAAGAGCTTTCCTTGTATCAAATACATAAGGTCAGAGAAGACACCCATATCGAGCACTCGCCCATTTATTACATTTATTTCAGGTTCTCCGCGAAAAGGTATGCCCGTATTTATTCCTCGGCGGATAAGAGGTTGGGGTAATGGTGGGATGTTAAGTTTTTCCTGCTGTTCTACAATCAAATAGAAAGGATGGTTGTTTACCGGACAGTACTCTTCGCAGGCATAACAGGTTACACAATCGTGCAACACAAAAGAGTCCTCACCGTGGGCTATTTTCAGGATTTCTTTTTTAGCAGTTTCTCTGTCAATATCCATATACTGACATTTGGTGAGGCAGTCCTGAGTTGCGCAGCTCAAACACTCACGTTCATCGAATTTCAGTGCATACATCCATTGCCTCCTTATCACTTAATGTGACGCTGGGTTTCAGAACTAATCAGTCTTTCAAGAAAGCAGAACACATTTGCCAGTTACATAAGGAAAATCACAGCTCATTAATCGTGTAATTCTCTTCTATGTGAAGTTGAGTTGGGAGCGACACGGCCCCCGCTATTTGGCGACCATTCAGGTATTATCACCTTTGAGAACAGCCACACCATCCTGGTTTTTAAGAGTCCATGTGTAAGTGACAAATACCCTGTCGCCCTTGGAAGTCTCTTTTTTGGCCAGCACTTCAGCCTCTACCTTAAGATGGTCATAAGTATAAACAGGTGCAAGTAGTTTAAGGTTATTTAAACCGGTGAATATAGCACTCTGCAAAAATTCTCTTCCCAGCAATGAAAAAGCTATTGAGACCGACATTACCCCCGGTACCACTCTGCTTTTCATCCCGAAAGTTTTAGCGGCTTCATCACTGAGGAATACATCTCCTCTCATCCCTGACATGGCACAAAACATATCCAGGTCAGTGGGAGTAATCAATCTCACCTCATCACACACATATTTTTCCCCGATTTCTCTATCTGCGAGTCGTTTTCCAGCCATCTTAACCTCCTTGAATTATTATTTTGCAGGCGGCTGTTCACAATTTACACAATATAAAATCTTTTTACTTTCTGTTAACTTAGAAAACTTTGGTTATGGTTTCCAGACCTGCCAGACTTTCCCTACCAGTGAAGGACCTGGTTTTAATGTGACCTGTCCTGGTTGCCAACCTGACGGCGTTACCTCTCCGGTAGCTTTAACGTGCTGGAAGGCTTTTATCTGGCGTAACATTTCTTGGGGATTTCTGCCGACTTCAGGGGTAAGCATTTCCATTGCCCGGATAATGAAATCCGGGTCAATAATAAAGCGACCGCGTATATCAACACCGGCCGCTTCCTCATAAACACCGTATATTTTTCCTATTTGCCCTCCTGCATCCGATAACATCGGGAATGGCACACCGCCGGCTACCATTTTGGACAGTTCCTGTTCCTGCCATATCATATGCACGAAACGGCTATCCGTACTCATTGACAGAACTTCGACTCCCAGCTTTTGAAATTCCCCGTACAAGGCAGCAACTGTTGCCAGTTCAGTG